>DCMX01000021.1 GCA_002321855.1 Fidelibacterota bacterium UBA1611
TTGTCACTAAAACCGGATCCCATTAGAATGAGCCAACGGATCTCATCTTCTATAAAATTCCTATCAAGGTCTTCGTTCAGATTTATGACAATGTTATGTGTTCCTAATGTTAAGGTCTGTATCAATACACGAAATACACTCTTCCCATGTTTTGTTCCCAAATGTGTAATCCAAACGCCGTTTTGAGGGATATCAGCTAATTGGATCAAACAATTAGAAGAAAAAATAAATATCGCTTCTCGAATTAATGCTGTTTGACCTATTGCTTCTAAAAGTACCTTTTGATGCCTTGTCCGTACATTATCATCGAATGAGATAACGTCCTCCCACGAATATTCATCACCTGTTTCTCTATCAACCGTGATGGATGTATTAGGTCCGATCCATGTTCGAAACCCGTTAATCAAATTATAGTATGCTTTTTGCGCAGCTGAGGATATAGGTTTTGGAGCATCCGAGAGTTGCCACCAGACCAGCTCCGATCTGCCCCAGATGAATTGAGTAGGATGTATCACACCATAGTCTGATATTATGTATAACACTGTTTGAAAAAATTCTGAATCAGGTCGGTCCAGGTCATCCACCTTTTCATGTGCGTTCTTAAGCGTATCAATGAGGGAACGATACTGTGATCCTGTCAATCGGCTTATATCAAATGGCAATCCCTTTTCTGTACTCTTTTCTCGGAAGTAGTGGAAAGTTTTTTCTAGTAGACCTACAAAAAATTCACCCGATAGAATAGGAGCAATAGCATCGAGCATTTTTAATCTGAAATGTGGATCCGGATGTTCCTGGTACTGTAACAATGTATCTAAGATCACATCAGACCATTCAATGGTATCGCGGTTTAGTATATCTTTTAAAGAGTCATAAAAAATTTGGTCATTTGAAAGATAAGAGCGGATTGTATGATGAATCTGCTCTATCAAATTAGTGTTATTATCATTATTTACTTTATGGGTCTTAGATAATGCGAACGAATCAGGAAGTATTCTTATTCGAATATCTGAATTCGAATCAGGATCTTTGATCCTGAATATCGCTTCCGATGCAAATAATGTGAACTCATTATTTCCTAACCAAAGATTTGGAGAATTTGCGAATGATTGTAGGTCCAAGATCTGAGAGTCAATATAATAACTGAATTCGCCCACTATTAGATCTGAACCGTTCCATTTTATTCTTAGCGTTTGGTCTTGGCCTTCTATGGAAATTTTATTCCCGTCCCACCTCAGATTTGTTTTTACGGTTCCTTTTTCTCGAACCAACCAATTGGGAAATCTTATTTCTTTTGTGCCTGAGTATAAGCTAACATAGTCTCGTGCGTACATAGGTTCAATTATATCTGAAAATTTTTTTAAGATATTCTTCCTATTGAATGTTCCCTTTTGGGTCAGATCACCCTTATCAATACTAAAATCTCGATCAATAACCGCAAAATTCACGATACGTTCAAAGGGTGATAGGAAACTGTTTACCGATACCAGCATTGCGCTGAAAAATTCACGAATATTCTGGCTGTTTAAATTATTATGATCTAATGGGATATTATTGTTATCAGGGTAAATAAGTACTGTATTGAACTCCCGCTGGTCACCGATAAGGAAAACAGATTTTACTGAATCAAAATCCTGGAAGAGATTCTCGATCTTTTGTGGTGCGATGGTCTGCCCGCGAGTATTTTTATATATATCTTTTTTTCTATCTACAATAAAATAATGATTATCTTTTTTTTCAAAAATATCCCCACTATGGAACCATCCGTCCCTAAAGGATTTTGAATCATCATTCTTATAAAATCCATTTGAGACATATGATCCTTGCATGAGAAGTTCTCCATCATCAGCCAGTTTCAGATATATGCCCGGAAGTGATATTCCAACGGAATTCTCAATATATTTCCCCGGCTGCGTCATAGTGATACCACCGGTTGCTTCCGTCATACCATAACCACTAAGTAATTGAATACCATGCTGCTGAAAAAACTTAAATATATCTGGGTCTAAATATCCTGCAGCGGATAATCCCCATTGTAATTGACCCCCAGTGATATCACTTAATCTCTGATGGATTATTCTGTCAGAAGCGGAATCAAGTTCGATCTTACCTTCCAGGTATTCGTATAATTGAACCCAGCGTTTTGGTATACTAATGAATATACTTGGTCGAACCAGTTGAAAGTCCTTTAATAGCGAGTTGAATGCAGGTGATTCCGCAAAGGCATAGGTTGCTCCCCAGAAAATGGAACCAAGTAACTCAAAATAACGACCGAAAGTGTGAAATAAGGGCAAATAGCATAAAAATATGTCTGATGAGGAGAATGAGGGCAAGGCGATTGCTCGTGCGAATCGTTTTGACATCAGGTTCACTTGATTAAATATGACTCCCTTTGGCTGATCAGTCGAACCAGATGTATACATGATAGTTATGGGCCAGTTCATGTCTTGATTATTCAATAGATGGTCCATATCAGCGTTTTCATTTTTATCTGAAAGGTCCTGGAATGTTTCCCAGGATATTACGTTTCCTTTCAGGGTGTTGATCTCATTCAGATCAATAACAGATATATCAAGCTCATTGGATATCTTATTCCATAGCAGGACACCTTTTTCTCCACCAACGAAAAGATGTGTTATCTCTGCTTCATTAAGAATATGAAAAAGATGTTCAGCAGTAGCATTGAGTGGGATAGGTACAATACGAAATCCGAATGATAGACAGGAAAGATCCAGGATAGCACTCTTATATTGATTGTTTGAAAGCAAACCAATGATTGGATCTTTCTCTTCATTTGGTAGCATCTCCAGAGCCCTGCCAATTTGGACAAGGTCATGCCATACCTTACTATAAGAAATTGATTTTACAGAATCACCTACAATAGAAATAAAAAGAGACTTTTTATCATAATGAGAAACTCTTTGCTTTATAAGGTGTCCAACATGATACTGGTATTTTTCTATCAATCCCGTAATTTTATCACACCAATAATCCGTGGCATCGTCTTCAACAATTATTCTATTGACTGCCGGTAGGTGGAAACATTCTAAGAAGTCATGTACGGTTTTCTGATCAGGGTTAGATGAAAGAATTTTATCAAGTACCGCATGAAGATTAGCTATATCAATCTTATTTTGTTTTGCCAGATCAAAGAGATCTGAAATAGTGGTGTCATTTGTCTGATCCATACTTAAAATTATGGTTTTAATAGCTTCGTCTTAAGTAAAGTATTTTGTTGAATGAGATATTGCCCGTTTGTAGCTGTTACTGTACATTTGTTCAATGTGTAAATGTTCACCAGATAAATATTCTTATTACTCAAGATGAATGACGAAAATACAGTAAGTGCTCTAAAAGAAAGAATTCATCGTTTGAATGAGATCGGTATTGCTCTTTCAACGGAGAGTAATTCTGATAAGTTATTTGAGATGATCTTGGAGGAATCAAAGAATATTACCAATGCCGATGGTAGAACTCTGTACACAAAAGATAAGAATGGTGATCTTCAGTTTGAGATTCTACGTAATGATACCATGAATACAATCATGGGAGGAACATCGGGTGTAGAGATCCCATTTGATCCTGTGAATCTATGGCTGGATGATTCAACACCGAATCAAAGCAATGTATCAGCCTATGTAGCGCTCACTGGGAATACAGTGAACATCGCGGACGCATATGAAGAAAAAGGATTTGATTTTTCAGGAACAAAAGCATTTGATCAAAACACAGGTTATCGGTCAAAATCGTTTTTAACTGTTCCATTGAAGAACCATGAAAATGATATTATAGGTGTGATCCAGCTTATTAATGCTAGGAATAAAAAGGGCGAAGTGGTTTCTTTTGATGAAAACATGCAGGAGCAATTAGAGTCTCTCGCGTCCCAGGGTGCTGTGGCGCTTACAAATAAAAGATTGGTAGAAGAATTAAAAACGCTTTTTGAAGCATTCATACAACTTATTGCTACAGCAATTGATAAAAAATCAGAATATACTGGTGGTCATTGTGCACGCGTTCCTGTGATAACAATGATGCTTGCTGATGAGGTTGCCTCAACCACCAAAGGTACTTACAAAGATTTTTCCATGGGGGAGAAACAACGATACGAACTTTACATAGCGGCATGGCTTCATGATTGTGGAAAAGTAGCAACACCTCCCCATGTAGTGGACAAGGGAACAAAATTGGAAACGATCTTTGATCGGATCGAATTAATAAGAACCCGAATGGAACTATTGAAACGCGATGCGGAGATCGCCTTTTTAAAACGGCAGCTCAATGGTCAGTCTATGGATACTTATGACAAAACATATACGGATACGATTGAACAGATCAATGAAAATATGTCATTTCTGGAATCTTGCAATATTGGTGGCGAGTTCATGAAACCAGAATTGCAAGAAAAGGTAAGGTCTATCGCAGAAGAAAAATTGAATATTCATGGAAAGGAACAAAATATTTTAACCGATGAAGAAGTGCGAAACCTCAATATTCCCAAAGGAACTTTGCTTCCTGAAGAACGGGAGATAATTAATGACCATATCGTGATCACTATAGAAATGCTGGAACAGCTTCCCTATCCGAAATATTTGAAGAATGTACCTGAATTTGCGGGAGGCCACCATGAAAAGATGGATGGGACCGGTTATCCAAAAGGATTGAAATCCAACCAGATGAGTACTCAGGCAAAGATCATGGCCATTGCTGATATTTATGAAGCTCTAACAGCAGCAGATAGACCTTATAAAGAAGGTAAAAAATTATCTCAGGCAATGCGTATAATGGGGTTCATGAAAAATGATTACCATATTGATGAAGAATTGTTCGAGATCTTTGTTAGAACAGGTGTATATAAAACTTATGCTGATGAATATATAGCCAAAACACAGATCGACCCAGTAGACGAAGAAGCTGTTATAGGAAAATGAATAATATTCTATTAAATAAAGAAGACATAAGAGAAATGCTGTTTGCGCTTCAAGATAAAGTAGCTGCAAAATTATCTGTGGACCCGGACGTGGATAATTTTTTGGATAACACGGATCTATTTGACCAATGGGAAGCTGTACTCCCCGATGCTGAATATCCAATTTTTATAATGGCTGTGTTAAATAACATACGCAGTGACGTTATCATTGAAACTATTCTTAACTCAGTGTTAGATAATGCAGTTACTCCTGATCGATCAGTTTCTGCAAAGGATACAGGATCGGTCAAGAATAATGATCATCCCTTTTCCTAAATCATAGCTCGATTGTATCTCCCATTCTCATAACATAAATTTTATTCTATGACACCTGATATTGCCATTGCTCTGAGTATCTTGGTCATTGGTTTTATACTCTTTGTGACAGAGACCTTCACTCTTGATGTGACCGCCCTGCTTCTTTTATCGATTCTGTTCCTACTTGGTTATTTATCACCTATTGAAGCAGTTTCGGGTTTTTCTAATCCCGCTGTTATTACCATAGGGTTTCTTTTCGTATTGAGTCATGCACTACAGAAAACTGGTGTATTGGAATACATAGTGATTCGGGTCAATCGCTTGGCAAGTAGATCACAGGTGCTTGGAACAGCGGTGTACTTGATAGCGATCGGAATAACATCTGCATTTATGAATAATACCGCGATCGTAGCTATCTTTATGCCAGTGACCATTCGATTGGCCCACACGTATCAGGTAAGTCCATCAAAAATGTTGATCCCATTGAGCTATGCTGCAATTCTTGGTGGAACCTTAACATTGGTAGGAACATCCACAAACCTTCTTGTTAATTCTATTTATTCCGCTAATGGAAATGTGGAACCATTAGGTATGTTTGAATTTGCCCAGTATGGTGTGATACTGATGAGCTTGGGATTACTTTATTTATTGTTTTTTGCCCCAAGGTTATTGCCTTCAAGAACGGTCACATCTAGTTTGACAAAAAGCTATCATCTTGGTGGATATCTTACTGAAATGAAAATTGTTGAAGGCTCTCCATTATTAGGTAAGACCTGTTTAGAGCGTGGTATAAATTATAACTATGATGTTATGGTGTTGGATATACTACGGGAAAAACAACTTATCACACAGAATATTAGAAGGACACCATTAAAGATTGGTGACATCTTATTTGTACGAGGAACCTTAGAGAACTTTCTTCGAATGAAAGAGATAGAGAAAGTTGCTCTGCTAACAGATGAAAAACTAACTCAATCTGAATTGGAACAGGAAGATAATGTCCTTGTAGAATGTCTATTGACGGATCAGTCTGAGCTGGTTGGAAGAAGTTTGATGTCATCTAATTTTCGACAACAGTTTGGAGCATTTATTCTGGCCATTCGACGGGAAGGCGATATCTTTAGGAAAAAGATCGCACATGTAATATTACAAGCGTACGATACACTTCTTGTATATGGACCAATTAAAAAAATTGAGGGTTTATCAGAAAAGGCCGATTTTATTGTACTTGGGGAAGTCGAAGCAGAATTGCGGAAACAGCGGTTCTGGTGGGTAAGTATTATTGTTATACTGGGTGCAATTATTCTTGCTACGTTGGGTGTCATGCCAATTATGAAGGGAGCTATTATTGGTGTTGCGTTTCTTTTGGCGCTTAAGGTAATAACTCCCCAGGAAAGTTATCAATCAGTACATTGGCAGGTGATCGTTCTGATCGCAGCATTAATTCCTGTCGGACTTGTTATTCAGAATACGGGTACGTCTGAATGGATCGGTATGATCATTTCTGATATAGCACGAATGTCATCCCCAAAATGGCACGCACATATCTTATTGGCATTGATCTATCTTATCACCATGATCCTTACAGAGGTCTCATCAAATGCAGCTACAGCTATTATCATGACACCCATAGCCATTGCAGTTTCAGGCCAAATGGGGTTTGATTCGCGTCCTTTTATTTTTGCTGTGGCCTTTGCAGCGTCTGCATCATTCATAACACCGGTGGGTTATCAGACCAATCTAATGGTCTACGGTCCCGGTGGGTATAAGTTCAGTGATTTTATTCGTGTAGGATTTCCAATAGCGATACTGTTTTGGATCTCTGCTATTATCTTTTTACCAATGATCTGGCCGTTTTGAAATATTCCGGATCCGATCTTACGTCATATACTTTCTACTACAGATCAAAATCATAATTGTTATCAAGTTAATATCTAAATTAGGAGTTTATGGATACCGATTCTAATTCGGGGTCTCGTCTTGCTATATTTATAGAAAATCCACCTAAGGCCTTATGGTCTTTGGCCATTCCGATAATGTTTGGAATGGGGATTCACACTCTCTATAACCTGGTAGATATGATATTCATTGGCCGCCTTAGCGGAGATGCTATTACCAGTGTGGCATTTAATATGCCGCTTTTTTTCCTGATGCTTGGACTTACAATGGGATTAGGTACCGGTGTTACAGCATCCATTGCAAGATTCATCGGAGAGGGAAATAAATCCAGCGCGGATAATGCTGCAGAGCATGCCCTTGTGATGGGAGCCATCATCAGCCTGATATTTACATCGCTTGGATTTGCATATGGTCAAGAGATTTTACGATATCTGGGGGCTGAAGGGGTAATTCTTGAATTGAGTTGGGATTACCTGTATGTGATATGTGCTGGCCTACCCTTCATGGTTTTTTCCGCATTCTTCCGCTCAATTTTGGCAGGAGAAGGGGATATGAAGTTTCCCATGATGGTTGCTGCACTGGGAACCATTTTAAATATTCTTTTGGATCCTCTTTTTATCTTCGAATTGGATCAGCTTGGTAGTATCGGATTTGGTCTCGGTGTCAAAGGAGCAGCTATCGCAACTGTTATCAGTCAGGCGACAGTATTTGTAATATTTATTTTTATGCTTTTTATAAAGGAACATGCCTATATAACATTTCGATTACAGTATTTTTCACCATCAAGATTTATTTTATGGGATATCATTAAGATTGGAATTCCTGCATCATTATCCATGGTCATCATGGCAGTAGGACAGGGTGTGTTTAACAGGATACTGATCCATTATTCATCCCAGACGGTTGCAGCATACCAGGTAGCGGGGCGCTTGGATATGCTCATATTCCTTCCCATCTTTGCAATTGCAGGTGCAATGACGACACTGGTAGGAATGTTTTATGGAGCAAAAAAGATTGGGCATCTTAGATCCATTGTCAGGTATGGGGTATCTCGCGTTTTTATTATTACTATAGCTTCATCGGCATTCGTATATG
>DCMX01000240.1:0-9076 GCA_002321855.1 Fidelibacterota bacterium UBA1611
TTCATCAAACGATGCGAATCACATCTCTGAATCTATTCGGTCTTGCATCAGGTGGGGTTTACAGATTCTTTATGTTTCCAAAAAGATTTGTGGTCTCTTACACCACTTTTTCACCCTTACCTTGATATACTTTCCAAGGCGGTTTTTTTTCTGTTGCACTTTCCATATCCTCACGGATTCCCTGTGTTACAGGGCACCATATTCTGCGATGCTCGGACTTTCCTCTCTCAAATTACAAAAGTTCACCCAAGAGCAACCATCCGATTGACTCAATTTATAATAATCTACTGAAATTAATTAATTGAATTTTGATTGCTATATACGAACCTACTACAAATATCACACCGATATATAGTATTGTTAGAACGAATTTCGGAAATAGTTTGCATTGTTATAGCTGCCCCACAACCACCACAAGAATTGCCAGATAAATGAATAACAGCTAATCCATCTCTCGCTCCGCTTACCTGATTATATAATGCAATGGTATTAGAATCGATCTGTTGTACTTTTTCTTGTCTTTTTTGTTCCAGCACGGATTTCTCATCCGCAGATTTTGATAACATCGTTTTCAATTTCTTCTTTCGATTGACTAATTCATCTGCCAATGATTTTAGTTGTATTTCTTCGTTTTCAATATTGTTCTTAAGTTCATCTTTTTCTCCAAAAAAAATCAATATCTTAGATTCTATTCGTGACTTTTCTTCCTTCAAATAATCAATCTCATGACTTAAGGCATCATATTGTTTATTGTTGGTTACTAAAAAAAGTTGATCTTTAATTTTATCGATTTTATTATCGATTTCTTCTACCTTAACCTCTGACTTGTGAAATTCCACCCGAATCTCTTTTAAATGAATTTTATTCTTTTCAAGATTAGTACTTAATACCTCCTCTTCCTGATTCATTTCATTGACTCTTTTTGGCAAATCACCAAGTAGACTGTTTAAGTCTTGTAATTGATTGTCAATTTCCTGTAACTCAATCAAATGCTGCATAGACATCCTTTATAATCTCTTATCAAAAAAAAGCACCACAAAGGGTGCAATAAATAATTTAGGTGTTAGTAACAAACTCAGTAACCGATGAGAAATAATCATCAAAATATATTTCCTTTATATAATTCTACCATAAAAAATATAAACAATAAGATTACACTAATTTATCCCATTCCCTGATGAAAACGTAATCGAAATATTAGTATGTTTCGGTGAGGTTATTACTTCATTCTGTTTGATGTCTTCTATTTCTCAATCTATAACATCTAAGGAAAACTCGATTATCTGTTTTGAACTTTTTTTCTCGTGTTGTTATTATCTTCTATTGATCATTTATTTTCGTCAAAGTTTCTTTCTGATCTTCATCGTATTGTAAGGTAAAATTCTCATAAATTTGTATATGAGTGTTTAACATTTTTTCACTCTATTCTAAAATATTTTGCATTAGATATGAATAATACCCCGTACAATTTTTTATCAAGGCATGTAGGCCCTCAGAATAAGGATATTGAATCTATGTTAGATTATTTAGCGTTTGATTCATTGCATGATTTAGTTCAATCAGTGGTCCCAAATAATGTACTATCTAAATATCAATCAAAGATTCCACATGCTTTATCAGAAAGTGAAACTTTATCTCAATTAGATAAATATGCTAAAAAAAATAACGTGTTCAAATCCCTGATAGGGATGGGGTATTATGGTACTATTACACCGAGTGTTATACGAAGAAATATTCTTGAAAATCCAGGTTGGTATACTCACTATACGCCTTACCAGGCAGAAATCAGCCAAGGGCGCTTGGAAGCATTGCTTAATTTCCAAACCATGATTTCAGATCTCACCGGACTTCCATTAGCAAATGCATCTTTGTTGGATGAAGGAACGGCTGCAGCAGAAGCAATGCTAATGTTCTATAATGCAACGCAAGATCCCAATAAAAACATATTTTTGGTTTCGGATAAATGTCATCCCCAAACAATAGATATTCTGCAAACACGATCAAAACCACTAGGAATACATCTTGCAATCACTGATTATGTGAATTTTGATTTTAAAGAGTCAATATTTGGGGCATTGGTTCAATATCCAGACACAGAAGGTTCTGTTCAGAATTTTTCTTCAATGTGTGATGCCGCACATAAAAATAATTCTTATGTTTGTATGGCAACTGATCTTTTAGCTCTTATATTATTAAAATCTCCTGGAGAAATGAACGCTGATGCTACTGTTGGGAATGCCCAGAGATTTGGTGTTCCCATGGGATATGGTGGGCCTCATGCTGCATTTTTTTCTACTACAGAATATTTTAAACGGAAGATACCAGGACGTATTATTGGTGTTTCGAAGGATACTCATGGACACTCAGCACTTCGTATGGCTATCCAAACGCGAGAACAACATATTCGTCGAGAAAAAGCCACATCCAATATATGTACGGCTCAGGTTCTATTGGCAATAGTGTCCGGAATATATGCAGTGTACCACGGACCTAATGGACTAAAACAAATCGCTTTACGAATAAACCAATTAACAGCAAAATTGTTTGGGTCGTTGAGAGATTCTGGTTTTGAATTAGCCCATGAATACTTCTTTGATACAATCAAGTTCAAAACAAACCCTGGGTGGCATGAAAAAGCTGAATCATTGGAATTTAATTTTAGGGATTTTGGGAATGATACCATCGGAATATCCATTGATGAAACAACAACAGAGTCTCATATCGATGAAATTCTATCGATATTCGGAGCGGATAAAATAAATGCCGCGATATCAACAATTCCTGTTGATTTGATTCGGACATCGTCATACTTGAACCATCCGGTATTTAATTCTTATCAATCTGAAACAGAAATACTTCGATATCTCCATCGATTAGAATCAAAGGACATCTCCTTAAACACAAGTATGATACCACTTGGGTCTTGCACCATGAAACTGAACGCAACCACTGAAATGGAGGCCCTCACCTGGCCAGAATTTGGTAATATCCACCCTTTTGCACCAAATAGCCAAACAGAAGGTTATCAAAAAATCATCGCTGAGTTGGGTGGCTGGTTAGTGGACATCACTGGTTTTGATGATATTTCGATGCAACCAAATTCAGGTGCCCAAGGAGAATATGCTGGTTTACTTTTGATAAGGGCTTTCCATATTCATAACGGAAATAACCACAGAAACATTTGTTTGATTCCTTCATCGGCACACGGTACGAATCCTGCATCGGCAGTTATGGCAGGAATGAAAGTGGTTGTTATACAATGTGATAAATATGGGAATATTGACAAGAATGATATTAGAGAAAAAGCAAAACTACACTCAGATAATCTCGCTGCTATAATGATAACCTATCCATCTACTCATGGTGTTTTTGAACACACAATCAAAGAGATTTGTAAAATTGTCCATAAAAATAATGGACAGGTATACATTGATGGTGCCAATCTTAATGCCATGATCGGTCTTTGTAGACCAGGTGACTTTGGGGGCGATGTGATGCACATTAATCTCCACAAAACTTTTTGTATTCCTCATGGTGGCGGTGGGCCAGGAATGGGGCCAATTGTTTGTAAAAATCATTTAGCCCCCTTTCTTCCTGGACACTCCCAAATTAGAACTGGAGGAGAAAATGCCATTCATGCTGTTTCTGCCGCACCTTTTGGAAGCAGTAGTATATTACCTATTTCCTGGTCATACATAAATATGATGGGTGGTGATGGTCTTAAAAAAGGCACTCAAGTTGCAATCTTGAATGCTAACTATATGGCAAAAAAGTTGCAAAACCATTACCCAATTCTTTACCGTGGAATCAGTGGCATGAATGCTCACGAATTCATTATTGATGCCCGGGATTTAAAGAAAAATTCTTTTATCACCGATGAGGACATTGCCAAGCGTCTTATGGATTATGGATTTCATGCACCTACCATGTCCTTTCCTGTACCTGGAACGCTCATGATCGAACCAACCGAGAGTGAATCCAAACAAGAATTGGACCGATTTTGTGATGCAATGCTTTCTATCAGACAAGAGATTCAGGATGTGATCGATGGGAAATTGGATCTAGTAGATAATCCATTGAAAAATGCCCCTCACACTGCATTTCATACTACATCAGATGATTGGGACCATGAGTATTCTCGCCAAAAAGCAGCATATCCTGCACCTTGGCTTAAAGAATATAAATACTGGCCAACTGTTGGACGGGTAGATAATGCTTTTGGAGATCGCAACCTAATCTGCACATGCCCACCAATCAATGAGTATGAAGACTAAAGGGCTATTCCAATTTCTCACTTGAAACGACCTATCTGAAGGGGAAAATTAGTGAGGTTATTTCATTAATTATGATTTAAGGAAAACATTTCAGTCCGCTTTCTAATCAAAAAGGGCCCCATACATGTTATCACCGTGATTAATTGTTAAACGCACAGTTTGAATTGTATTAATAAGATTTGGGCAGTAATCAACCTTAACTTTAATATAATTATCCGTGTGCCCTATGATTTTACCATTTTTCATATGTTCGAAAAGGACGGGGCGTTCCCTCTTAATAAACTGATTTTGGAAATAACGTCGTTTTTTTTCAGAAAGGATATGAAGCATCCTACTTCTTTCCAAACGAATTTCTCGAGACACATCTTTATGCATTTTATTGGCTATTGTGTCATGCCGTTCAGAATAGGTGAAAACATGAAGATAAGAAACGTCTATTTCATTCAAGAAATTATAAGTATCTAAAAAATCATCGTGTGTCTCGCCAGGAAAACCAACAATTACATCCACACCAATACAGGCATCAGGGATAGCTGATTTGATTTTTGTAACTCGGTCTTCATAAAGTGACCGTTTATACCTTCGGCGCATGGCACTTAGTATTTTATCAGAACCAGATTGAAGTGGAACATGAAAATGAGGCATGAACTTTTGAGATCCTGCACAAAATTCTATGATATCATTGGTGAGTAGGTTTGGTTCTATGGAAGAAATCCTAATGCGGTCCAATTCATCCAAAGTATCCAATTGTTGAATCAAATCAATAAACGTTTCATTACTCCCTTTACCGAAGTCTCCGATATTGACACCGGTTAATACGATCTCGCGAGTATTTGTTTCCGCCACTTTCATTGCTATCTTCATAGTGTTTTCAATGTTATCGCTTCGGCTCTCGCCCCGAGCTAACGGAATCGTGCAAAAAGAGCAAGTGTAATCACAACCATCCTGAATTTTCAAAAAGGAGCGTGTTCGTTCCCCCGATGAATAGGATGGTACAAATTTGTGGACATGTTCTATCTCAGATCGAATCACCTTCGGGTAACCATCCAAAGAAATTGAATCCAAGTATGTTAAAAGATTAAATTTTTCTTCAGCACCCAGAACCAGGTCTACACCTTCAATTAATGCAATATCATATGGTTTGAGTTGAGCATAACACCCGATGACAGCAATAGATGATTGGGGATTTCTGCGTTTGAAACGGCGTATTATTTTACGCGCTTCTTTGTCCGCATTTTCTGTGACGGAGCACGTGTTCAAGACGTAAATATCTGCTCTTTCCCGATAGTCTACTTTTTCAAATCCATGACGAATAAATTCATGGGAGATGGTAGATGTTTCTGAGAAATTCAGTTTACACCCAAGAGTGTGAAATGCAACTCGTTTAGTAGGAGAACCCATTTAACAGTATATATTCATATAAAGATACTCTTTTTACATTATTTATCCTGAAATAATTGTTATTTCATTTTTGGTTATTTTTTATTCATTGATAATGAAATAAAAACTATAAATTTTACTTTACGGTTTTCTTTTTTAAAATGAATCATATACTGAAAAACAATGAGTAACGAATTAAAAAGTATTATAACATGTGACTTAGATGGAAAAGTTGAGACCTTCAGTGAAGGATCTGAAGAACTATTTGGATATGATGCATCTGAAATCATCAACAAGGGCAGGGTCAGTGATTTCAGCCCTGGACAGGTAGTTTTAGGACATGTGGTTAATTGGTTGAAAGAGTCTGTAGAAAAAGGTATCTGGGAAGGCGATACTGTATTTTTACATAAAGACGGTCACGAGTTTCCCTGTCACATTAAGATTACTCCAACCAAAGGGAAAAATGGAGAACATATAGGATATTGTGGAATCACAACTCCATTGAAAAATAAAACTCCCGATGACGTGCGCCCCAAAATAAGTGTATGGACCAAGATTTTCTGCTGGATGGTTATTATGCGTTTACCATTTCTAACAGCAACCATCGTACCTATATTGCTTGGTGCGGCCGTAGCAAGCTCATCTGGATTCACTGTGAGTTGGGGATGGTTGGGGTTAACTATTTTGGGCGGTTGCTTTTTACACATCGGTACAAATACAGCCAATGATTATTTTGACCATACCAGTGGGACTGACGAAGCAAATTATAACTATATGGTTCCTTTTTCAGGTGGAAGCAGAAGCATCCAAATGGGCCTCATATCTGCTAAGGGGATGTTAATAGTTTCACTTTTATCCTTTTTATCAAGCGCTCTTGTGGGAATTCCATTAATCATAAGAGCTGGAAATATGATTCTATGGCTTGGTATTATCGGCGCTGTCTCAGGATTTTTCTATACCGCACCACCATTCAGATTTGCTTCCCGAAGAGGTCTGGGGGAATTCCTAATTGGAATGAATTTTGGACCTCTTATGGTTGTCGGGAGTACGCTTGTTCAAACAGGTCAAATCTTACCGGAGGCTTTACTCGCTGGTATACCAATAGGTTTCTTAGTGGCTGCAATCGTTTATGTAAATGAATTTCCTGATCATGATGGTGATAAAGCAACAGGTAAGAACACATTAATTGTTGTTTTCGGCCCAGAAAAGGCCAGATTAGGTTATGTACTACTAGTCGGGTGCGCTTTTATCAGCATTATTGCTATGGTTGCAAGTGGAATATTTCCATTACTATCTCTAATTGCTATGCCGGCGGCATGGTTTGGGATAAAAGCCATTCAAACCCTTTACAAATATTATAATGACCGGCTACTGCAGCCAGCCAATGCAGGAACTATCAACATGCATTTCACAACCGGATTACTTTTCTGCGTTGGAATATGGCTGGGTTAATTCCAGTATCTATTATTATATAACTAATAACAGGGGATATAAAATGAACAAAAGAAAATTTTTAAATCAGATTGATGAAAAAATTAATAAAAACCACCTATTAAATCATTCATTCTACAAAGCCTGGAACGCTGGGGAACTTGATATAACCACTATACAGGAATATGCGGCACAATATTATAAACATGTTTCTGCTTTTCCACGGTATTTGTCTGCTATACACTCAAACTGTGATAACATATCCATAAGACAAGTATTATTAGAGAATTTAATGGATGAAGAGCTAGGAAATGAAAATCATCCTGAACTATGGTTACGCTTCGGCGAGGGGATAGGAAAAACCCGGGTATCAATGAAGCAAACAATAGCCATGGATGAAACTCGCGAGCTTGTAGAAACATTTATGGAGCTATCAAAAAACAATAAATATCACATTGGACTTAGTGCGCTTTATTGTTATGAGTCCATGATACCTGAAATTTCAGAGAATAAAATTGATGGTTTAAAACAATTTTATAATATAAAAGACGACAAAACTTTAAAATTCTTTATGGTGCATCTTCACGCAGATAAATGGCACCGGGAGGTAATTAAGAATCTACTTGGGAAGATCTGTGTATCAGACATCGAAAAGAGCGCGGCTTTAAGTGCAACCAATCAAGCTTTAAACGCATTGAATAATTTTCTAACAGGAATGGAACGGGTCTACTGCTAATTATAAATAATCTTATTTACTTAATTTCTTCTATCATGCGATTCGCGACGATCATCGGTTCTTTGATCATTCTTCCTCCGCTCATTCCCGATTCGATTCTCTGACTGAATATCAATTTGTTCTTTCCGGCGCTGGAGGCCTTCCCGTCTTTCAGAATCCCGTCGTTCTGTCTGCCGACGGGGAGTTTCTCTGTGCTCATCAACCATCTATACCCAATAAAAATGAATCGCCTTAGAATTATGAGAGAGCAATAATTTCTATATAATTAATCCAGATTAAGAATAATCCTTAGCCTTTGAAATCAACAAATAGTGTTGATTCTGTTTTGACTAAGTTCACCTTATCTGTCATATCCAATGAACTGACCGCTTGTTCAACCATTTTCATTTCATTCTCATGGATGAATTTGTCGGCACGGGCGATATATGCTAGATTTTTTACAAGCTTGAAACGATCTTCATCAGATGAGAACATATCCTTTAGGGCTCCGAGCGAAGAACTATAATGAGCCATTCGAGCACTTTCATCACCAAGTTCAATAAATTTATCAATGACCTCAGCTTCTACCTTGGTGTAATCATCATCGGTCATATCCGGCAACATAACTTTCACGTTTCCCCGCATTGCCTCCTTTTCTGATTCATCAACTTCACCATCAGCTAAAAAAGACACACAGATAAACGCATACACTAAATCATGATTTTGGTTCCAATCTGACATAATTTCCTCTTCAATATTAAAAGATTATCTATTCGCAATTAAGTTCAATCAACCTTCCGTTCGGGTCTGCGAAGTTGTACCATAAACGGAAGTGGCGGAAAGTTATCATGAGTTGATGTGAAGGTCAAGAATTCTCGAGAAATAAGATTGCAATTATTAACCAATAAAATTTTAGTTTTCAACCACTAAATTTATAAGGTTTGTTTTATTGAAAATTAATTTTCATAATCGTAGCTTTATTTTTATTATGCAGAATCAACATCAGAAACATGGTTGAATCCTTTGCGATAATTTTTGCTCGAATAGAAGGGCTCATTAATCGCCAACGATCCTTTACAGCATTATTTATTGTGATTACTGGGGTTTTACTAACAGATATACTTTTTAATCACATTTATCCTTCAATAACAATCTATTTTGATCAACAATTCGGGATCAGCATCAATGACCACCAAAAAGTAGATCTTACTTTCGCACCGGAAATTTGGGGGGGAGTACTGGCAACTGTGCTTGGAACTCTCATAATTGTTATAGC
>DCMX01000240.1:9467-16593 GCA_002321855.1 Fidelibacterota bacterium UBA1611
TTCATATGGTTTTTGATCTTTGCTTCTATTCATGCCATAATTATAATGTATTATTTTGAACCATTAGATAGAATATCAAGTGTTATTCTGAATACCTATGTTTATTTACCTTTATCAACTATTCTTTCCTTACCTTATATATTTTATATCCTGCTTTATTCCAAAACCGATAACGTTATAAAAAAACTTTATTCATTAAATGTAAATAATATCAAACGACTCCAGAAAAAGTCTATACATATATCTATGCAAAATACTGATGTTGTTGAACATTATCAGTATTCACTGATGGCCACCATAGACCAGTTTGATGACCTGCTTGAGTATATTTCTTTCAAGGAAGCACAAACAGAAATCATTCGTCGTGTTGGTGATACGATTCGCGTTTATATGGAGAATAAGGATGAAATAAGCCAAAACTTTTTTTCGGCCACTCAAACCGTTAGGTTTAATCCCACATTTCGAACATATGTAGAGAACCAATATAAAGAATTAGAAGAACGCAAAACATTTTATGAGGTGAAATCATTTCGCATGATGGGGAACGCCTATATTCGGAAAATGGATAATGGGGAATACGAATTGGCCTCGCTGATTGTCAGTGAAGTAGTGGAAATTGGTCTATTGGCTTTAAAGCTTAATCATGAAGACCTGATCACTGATATAAACATCAGGTTCAATACATTTATGCGCTTTGCGATCAAACATGCAATCCGGAATAACGAACCAAGAAATCTATATAATCTTGCTTTTCATTATTCTTTGCTGCTTCAGGGTTATGTAAATCACAAAAAACAAGATCTCCTGAAACAGGGGTATTTCTATTTTAAGTATTATGGAAATGAGATTTACAAACATGCTGCAAACAATCCTTCGTTATATTTTATTGTTGATACACTGACATCAGAACTGAAAAAAATATCCATTATTATTTCCGAAAGAGAATGGGATAATGAAATTCAAGAATATCTTTTAGGGGAAATATTACAGTTGGATAACCCTCCTGATTATCCAAAAGAAAATCTCGACCAGAATGTGAACAATGGGGTTCGTGTTCTACAAATAGGGCTGGCATTGCACTACATTAAGATTGAAAAACCCAAGTTTGCAGAAATAATCATATCTGATGTTCTTGATGATTTAGCCTACTTCGATAATAAAACTTATCTCGACCTGATGGATGGTTTATATAACAGGATCCGATTTAGCGGTCCAACTTTCTGGGAAGATACAGATCGTGGGAACACAAATATTTATTTCTCTCCAGATAGTGATATCATTGACGATTTCAAAAAAATATTATCTAAACAGATGAAAGAACGATTAAAGGAGTTGGATCGAGATGCCCAGTTCCTCAGGTTGGAACTTGATCAATTACAAGCAAAAGATAAAGATGGGAAGCTTACCCAAACCGAAAAAACTAGGATGATAGAGCTCGCAGAGCAAATTTCCACGCGCAGAAAAACATTTTTTATCGGATAGAAATTTAACGCGTTAGTATAAAAAAGAAAGCCTGGGTTAAATTAGAAATATCCTTACTTGCTGTAGCCAAATTAGTGACCGCCGCTTTCGCTACCTCAAAGTATACTGGACTCCCGATAGATGGATTCTCATCCACAATCGTAGAAAAATCATCCAGTTTTAATATGCCATATCCCACATCTGTAGTCGAATCTACATGAGCAGTACGGATTGCATCATCAAGAACTAATGAAAATTCACCGATCCCAAATGCGGGTGCTTGAACCACCGCAACATTTGGTTCGGTTATTGGCTTCGTTGAAGGAGGCGGGTCTGTTGTTTCCAAACGAATTATTGATTTTCGGGACATGGTAAAACCACTGGCAGCCTTGACCATCATATTCTTGGAAACTTCTACTTGCCCCTGAAATACAAGAATCATCGTATCGCCAGTATCTCCTTCTTTAAGAAGTCTTGTTTTGGGACCACATGTTTTTTGCTCCACGACCTTTGCAATCTTAGCACACATATCTTCTGGGAGCTTACTAAAATAATTGATCTTTTTTATTTGTTTGGCATCGACACTCATAAATCTACCTCAGGACCAGTGCTCTATGTTTATTATCTACAACATAATTATCAGACGGATTTATTTCAACTATAACATGCTCATCGCTGGAAAGTTTTATCCCAGCACTGTCAAGCTGTTCTGTGATCATATCCCTGATAAAAGGGCTCCCACTATCACCCATTTGATCTTCCAGACTGAAACCTGCTTTTCGAATCGCATATCCAACTAACAGCCATTGGTGTTTAAACTTATAATATGCTGATATTTTATTATGGGTTAGCCCCATCAATCCCTTAGGTATGGACACAACCTGAATCCCTTTATCCTGCTCTTCTTGGGTAATCAATTCATCAAATAATTGTGGGACACCCGGATCAGTGACATGTTTGGCAAGCATATGAGGTATATGTTCATCGGGGAAAACAATTTCGTTGACATTCGCACGTTTTAAGTGTGATATATATTCATCATCTAAAATATAAGCAACCACTTGGATTCCATCGGAAATAGATTTCGCTGTAAGGGCTGTTAGAACTGTTTTATCTTCATCTGGATGTTCATTAGGAAGCAACCCTGAATAATCTGGCATAATCATGAACGTACCACACTCTTCAATAAACGCATCTTTTAAAACCATTTCTTGTGTATAATTTTCAGACAAATGAGTAACATCTAATCGCTCAAAACCTGAGACCGCTCTCTTTATGATCTCACTTTCTGTTTCATTAATTAATATCACTATCGGATTAGCATCCTTATTTGCTTCAATCAATCTTAGTGTTGATTGTATGGCAGGATGCCATCCAGCAATTATTATATGCCCATGAAATTTATTCTCATCCAATTTATCATCTCCTTTCAGACGCGCGGCCACTAATACAGATGCTACGGCACCGCCAAGCAGAGTAACGATGCCAAAATTGAGTAACATTATTATAATTGTAAGAAGCTTTCCTAGGTGTGTCACCGGGCTCACATCCCCATAACCAACCGTTGTAAATGTTACAACAGACCACCAAAAAGTATGAAAAAACGTATCAACCCAATTTGGGTCACCATCTCCGAATTGGAAACCATCTCCAATATCACTAATAACATCCCCATAGAACAAATCATACTCAACAATCGTCAGTATTGCGGTTGATATTAGCATTAAGCCAAAGGACCATATGGCATATCTGAATAAGTCATTTAATTGATATAATTGCTTAAGTCTTATTAGATACTCTACGACAGGATTTTTTTTGTAATCCTTATAATGTTGGACATTGGCGTCATCTTCAACTGTAGTCACAGCTTCATCAACCAAAGATTCATGAAGATGATCATAGAGTGACTGGTTGACCTGTATCGACTCCTCTATTTTACCAAAAGATGTGGTTTCTTCCTGCGGCTGCTTATCAGTTTGCATATGTTTGAATCTATTTGTTTTTAAAGCTATTTATCAGATAAATATCCAAAAATACTATCGAAATATTCATGAATAAGCAAACACGAACTTAAATGTGGTATTCTTGAAGTGACTTGACATTTAGCGGTCCTGATAACCTTATAGCGCGAACAATTGCTTCGGCTCCAGAGAGTGTTGTAATCACCATAATATTTTTTTGAATGCATGCTTGCCCAATAGATTCCTCATCATACCTTGCTTGAGCCCCCAAAGGTGTATTAATGACTATATCGATCTCATCATTTTTTATCCCATCAACCACATTAGGCCTTCCTTCTCCAACTTTGAATATAGATCTTACCGGGATACCATTTTGAATTAATGCTTTTGTAGTGCCGGTGGTTGCAATAATATTAAATCCCATTTCATACAAATCTCTCGCTATAGGAATAATATTCAATTTATCTTGATTATTCACTGAAATAAATATTGTTCCTTTTTCGGGGATATTATTGTTGGCACTTATTGACGCTTTACGGAAAGACTCCCCAAACGTTTTTGAGATTCCCATAACTTCTCCGGTTGATTTCATTTCAGGGCTTAAAAAAACGGATTCTTGAGGGAATTTATTGAACGGTAATACAGCTTCTTTTACCGCAATGTGTTTCCCTCTATCCCATTTTTTTAAATCATAATCAATCAGTTTTTTACCAGTTGCTATCTGTGCAGCAATTTTCGCCAGAGGAACATTCGTTGCTTTACTGACAAATGGGATTGTCCTACTAGCCCTTGGATTCACTTCCAGGATATATACTTTTTTATCTTTATATGCAAACTGAAGATTAATCAATCCTTTTACATTTAGCTCTAATGCCAATACTTTGGTAATCCTTATGATCTCTTCCAGGGCCACACCCGTAATACGATACGGAGGCAAAACACATGCCGAGTCACCAGAATGGATTCCTGCCTCTTCTATGTGCTGCATGATTCCTCCAATATGTACTGATTCACCATCACACAGGGCATCCACATCAAACTCGAAAGCATCTTCCAGAAATTCATCAATCAGAATGGGATGTCCTTCGGTCACATCTGCAGATCGTACAACATAATCAATCAATTGTTTTTTAGAATAAACGATTTCCATGGCCCTACCTCCAAGCACATAACTGGGTCGTGCAAGCACTGGAAAACCTATCCGGTCTGCTATTAAGACAACCTCATCCAATGTACAACCAGTATCATACTGCGGGCATACTATATTCAGTGCTTCAAGGATTTGACCAAATTTTTCCCTGTTTTCTGCTAAATCAATATTTTTTGGAGATGTACCAATAATTTTTACACCCGCATCGAATAAAGCATTACAAATCTTCAGGGGTGTTTGTCCACCGAACTGGACCAGTACACCATCCGGTTTTTCGAACTCTGCGATATTCAGTACATCTTCATAGGTAACTGGTTCAAAGTATAAACGATCTACTATATCGAAATCTGTGCTTACAGTCTCTGGGTTACAATTGACCATAATTGTCTTGTAGCCTAATTCCTTTAGTCCGAACACAGCCTGAACACAGCAGTAATCAAACTCAATCCCCTGACCAATACGATTGGGGCCACTTCCTAAAATCATTATTTTCTTACCTTTCAACGGACTGATTTCGTTCTCTTCATCATAGGTAGAATAACAGTATGGTGTTTTAGCCGCAAATTCACCGGCACAGGTATCCACGATTTTAAATGAGGGGTAAATTAACTTTTCATAGCGCATTTCCCGAACTTCTTCCTCAGAATTTCCACGCATTCGGCCAATCTGTTTATCTGAAAAACCATTATGTTTTAATATTCTTAAGGTGGTTGACCCTTTAAACTTTGAAAGGTATTCTATCTGATGTAGAAACCAGGGGTCAATCTTTGTTATTTTAAAAACGTCTTCAACTGTTTTACCATCAAGAAAGGCTTGACGAACTTTCAATAGACGAAAAGCGGTTGCAAATCGTAGAGCGGTCAAGTCTAAGGGGCGAGCACGACTCAAATTCGAATCTATTTCGGTTAGCTTTTTTGGCTCCAGCCCATCTAATCCCACTTCCAAGGATCGAAAAGCTTTTTGTAATGATTCTCTAAATGTCCGACCAATCGCCATTACCTCACCAACACTTTGCATCTGAACCCCAAGATGCCCCGATGCTGAAGGGAATTTCTCAAAATCAAAACGTGGTACTTTTGTGACTATATAATCAATTGTGGGTTCAAAGGCTGCAAGTGTTTTCCCTGTAACATCATTTGACAGCTCATCAAGTGTATAACCTACAGCTAGTTTGGCTGCAACCTTTGCAATTGGATAACCAGTGGCTTTTGAGGCAAGAGCAGATGAACGGCTAACTCTTGGGTTCATTTCGATAATGATCATTCGTCCATTTTCAGGGTTCAAAGCAAACTGGACATTGGAACCACCTGTTTCTACTCCGATTATTCTTAAGCATTTGATAGCCCAGTTACGCATTTTTTGGTATTCTTTGTCTGTAAGAGTCATTGCTGGTGCAACAGTTATGGAATCACCGGTATGTATACCCATTGGGTCGATATTTTCTATTGAGCAAATCACAATAATATTATTTGCATTATCTCGAATTACTTCCAGTTCGAATTCTTTCCAACCTAGTAAAGATTCCTCAATCAAAATTTCGGTTATTGGGCTTGCAATTAAACCATTTTTTACCAATTCTTTGAATTCATCAATATTATACGCCACTGACCCACCCGTACCACCAAGGGTAAATGAAGGTCGAATAATTACTGGAAATTCCATCGTGCCTATCAATGTTAAAGCTTCTTTCCAATCGTGGACAAACCCACCTCTTGCAGTTTCAATTCCAACCTCTTCCATAACTGTTTTAAAACGCTCGCGATTTTCAGCCTTTTCAATTGCTTCCACTTGGGCTCCAATAAGCTGGACATTGAATTTTTTCAATATCTTTTCTCTATGGAGATCCATTGTCAGGTTTAAGGCAGTCTGTCCACCAACAGTTGGTAAAATCGCATCTGGTTTTTCCTTTTCAATTATTGCTATAACATATTCTAATGTTATGGGTTCGATATAAGTACAATCCGCAATATTAGGGTCGGTCATAATCGTTGCTGGATTAGAATTCAAAAGAAGGATTCGATATCCTTCTTCCTTTAGGGCACGTGCAGCCTGTGTTCCAGAATAATCAAACTCACAAGCTTGTCCAATAACGATTGGACCTGCACCAATTATCAATATGGATTCTATATCAGTTCGTTTGGGCATGCATCATATCAATGAACTGCTGGAATAGATAGCGGCTATCATGTGGACCAGGACTGGATTCGGGGTGATATTGAACAGAAAATGCAGGAACATCCTTACAGCGTAACCCCTCTAACGTTCTGTCATTGAGGTTTATATGTGTGGGAATAACATTTTCTGGAAGGCTGTCAAGGTCAACCCCAAATCCATGGTTTTGACTGGTGATTTCTACAATACTTGTTTCCTCATTTCGCACTGGATGGTTAATCCCTCTGTGTCCGAATTTAAGTTTGTAGGTCTTAGCTCCCAAAGCTATGGCCAAAATCTGATGCCCCAGACAAATACCAAAAATTGGTTTTAGACCTAAAATATTTCTCACCATATCAATTCCATAGGTCACGGCAGCGGGATCACCAGGCCCATTAGATAA
>DCMX01000240.1:16981-31603 GCA_002321855.1 Fidelibacterota bacterium UBA1611
AATACGGTTATATTGCAGTCGTGACTTTCTAACAACCGCAAAATATTATATTTTATACCATAATCAATTGCTGCTACCTGATATTTACCCTTATCATTTGTTGACCATTTATAAGTGGCTTTTGTTGTCACTTTCTTTGCTAGGTCCAAACCAACCATGTCCGGAGCATTATTCAATTTCACCTTTAAATTCTTAACATCAATATCTACAGAAGAAATGATACCATTCATAGCACCTTTATCACGAATATGTCGGGTTATTGCCCGAGTATCAATATTTTGGATACCCACTATTGAATGGTCATATAGATAACTGCCTATGGATTGAGTGGCCCTCCAATTAGATGGAATAGTTGTTTCTTCTTTTATAACAAATCCAGCGACTTGAATCCGATTTGATTCAATATCATCTGGATTGACACCATAATTGCCAATATGTGGTGCTGTCATTGTTACAATTTGACGGCAGTAGGATGGGTCAGTGATAATTTCTTGATACCCTGTCATACCAGTATTGAAACAGACCTCTCCAGTAGTTTCCCCAATGGCTCCAAATGACTCTCCATGAAAAGTCCTGCCATCAGCTAATATAAGAACGGCTGGTTTATTACTACTCATTCTGATATTTTTCCAAATGCTGACCTTAAGCGACTTGTTTTATTTTAATATATAGCTTGCGTAAAAAATTGTAGAAACATGACCCTGTATAATCCTGCTTAATTAATTCAGCAGTGAACGGAACCATTGAATAAAATATGTCATAGCAATTGTGCAAACTGGAATTATTGCCAAAAAAAATATCCAATCATTTGGTCAGGCTAAATTCTTAGTTCCTCTTGATATCAAATTATACCAACCATTATTAAAGTCTATATAAAAAAAGGCCAACCTGACTAAAGGATGACCTTTTGACCAAAATATCTAATAGATACTGAAACATCTGGTTTAAGCTCACATTTTTCTTTCACCCTTGCATTTCTTTTATTGCATTAAAAACATGACCCGGCAGTTGGAAAGAACACCAAAATTCTTTTCAGCATCCCGGACCTTTTCAGCATCCATACTTGTTATATATACATCATCATCTAAAAACCCAACAGCTTCAACAACAAGAGGATTTCCACCCACTCGCTGACCCACATTTTTATCATCCATAGAATATGCGTATCCAACGGGCCCGGTATTAACAGATTTTGATCTCGTATAATGAAGAATACCGTAAACTAGATTCCCCTGCATATCTATAATTTCGGGACTCATAGATGGGTCAACAGAATGTTCACGGGCATCTATGACCACACCTGATATTCGTTCACTCTTTGGAACAATTGCACGGGTCATGAGATACGAGGGAATTGAACCGTCCTCCGAGCGATATCCTTCAACATCAACGAGTATTTCTGCTATTCCAGACATACGCACAGCTAAAGCAATAGCAACCTTATTTTTTTCGAGGTATTCAATTTCCCCCTGTTGGTAGGCGCTCCCTATCAAACTTTCAACTCGATTCTTTATTAGTGGTTCATTGGTCATTAAATCCTCAACCAATCGCCCATCAAAATTGACCTTTTTTACTATCTCTACCAGATTCTTCCTTGCTTGAGTTCTCGCCTGTCCTTTTGCCAACCTCAAGTTCTTTTCAATTAGGTTAAATGTATCATCGACCGGTTGTTTTTCTATTATATTTGCTGTTCCGCGACAGATAATAATTCTATTGGAATAATCAATAAAACCATGCTCAGTCCGTACTATAAAAGAGCGTGATGAATTTTCTTGGGAAACAAGACCACTACTTATCAATAAAAAATAGACATAATACCTACTGGCCATTGCTTGTTTAAGCATAGGCGAAAATAATATGATTCAGATGCTCTACGCAACTCCCCTAAAGCAGAATTACATAGTAAATTCAGTTATAATGAACCGAAAAGTATCAATTTTATTTATCTTATTAATGATCTTGACCGTAGCTTGCGTTGAAAACCTTATTTTTATTCAGCTACATCCTGATGGTCAATCCTATCTGAAGTTTTACAGTCGGGGTGATTCTACAGACATAATGAACGGTGATTTTCAACATCCATTTCCAGGACAAAACTGGGCTTCAAAAACATCGCAACAAATTAGAGATGATGATTCAAGCTGGGTTCAAACCACTGAGGGTTTAATCCGGGATTCAGTCTTCGTACATACACCTACTAATTCATCTGGTTTAACATTCGAACTAAAAAGATGGAAAACAAGTAGCCGATTCTCATCATATCATCACTTCAAAATGATATTTCATGGTCGAAAAATAAAATCCAACTTCCCACTGTTACACCAAGCAATACTAACTGAAAAAAAAGATAGTCTTCATTGGTTACCTGAAGCTCTCACTATTATAATAGATAAATCATTGAAAAATTTGACCCCTGAACCGCTGACCATTAATAATCAGCTATGGAATCAGAGATTAGTTAACCATTTTCGAAATACGTTCGCCCGGATTCAAAGTTTAGATGATTTGGAGGGAATGCAGAATGATAGGGTTAAATATATTAGGAATAATCTCAAACCTTTTTCAGTGAGTGATTCTCTCGCTGAGAAACTTGCTGACAAAATGTCGATACATGAGGAATATCTTCAAACATCGCTAGACCTGGATGATGATACGTTTGAAATCAAGGTATTAATGCCTGGACAGGTAGTGTCTACTAATTCATCTTCTTTCAATCGGGATACACTTGTGTGGTCCTTCGGTCTAGATTCACTATTGAATGACAAATTTACTCTCCAAGCCGTTTCCGTGATCTATGCTATAGAAAACATAGAAAAAATGATAATTTTAGGTGTTTGTATTCTGTTAATCTTTTTCGGTTTTTTATTAATAAGATGGTTTGAATAACATGAGAAGAATCATTCTATTTTTAATGATTTTTAGTATTGGTTCTACATCCAATCCACGATATGGTGATGCACAGATCAAATCCATGATAGAAGAATATTTCGCTGGTGAAAATGATTCACCTAATCTTCTTGGAATACAAATATTCAAAGGTAAAAAGGGTAGGGTCTGCCAAGTGGATATTGAAACAAATTTATTCGGTCGGGAGACAGATATGATTTTATCATTTCGAGCCTTGGCCCGTGTCGGGCCCTATGCAAAGAAACCTTTTCGAAAATTCATTGTAATCTGCCATCTTCCTAAACCCTATGTGCCTTCTGTGGCGGAAAGTCAGGCTAACTGCGCAGTAAAATATTTCGTACGGGGAAAAATCACTGAACAGACATGGCGCCAGAACTGCCTTATTGAAAAGAAACTTTAATATGTCAAGATACCTAAATAAAATGCACCAATCTTCGGCTATTAATTTGAATCAAGAAACATGGGCCTTACTCGAAAGGAAAGACAGAACAGATAGCGATAATCAGCGCATGATAACATTCGCAAAAGATTCCCTCTATCATTGGCAGAAATCATCTAATTACAAACCGGTCAACCATCAACGGGGAGAATGGTTAATCTCACATGTATACGCTGTATTAAACCATGGGAAAGAAGCACTTTCCCATGCTGAAATATGCATGGATATAACTATGAATGAATCTCTAAAGGATTTTGACCTCGCCTATGCGTATGAGTGCATGGCAAGAGCATACGCGGCTTTAGGTTTTCCACAGAAAATGAATAAATGTTATTCAAATGCTAAAGCAAATTGGAAAACAATAAAAAAGATTGAAGATAAAAAATTGTTCTTCTCAGACCTTTACAGTGAGCCCTGGTACGATGGTAAAAAGAACCAAGGAATAATATGATCATTGGTAAAAGAATTAAAAATATCTGTGAATAACGTTACCTATTTATGGTAGGATGTTTCTTTCTAAAAATATTTTTCATGTGCTAAAAGATAATATATAGCATTTCAGGAAATTTTTAAGACCATGTTAAACCGTATATTCTATTTTTCAATCTTTATGGTAGCTACATCTTTATCACAACAACTCGATATCGGGATCAAGGAGCTATTAAGTAAACGATTATTATCTGAACCTAAACTATATCACTATCCCCCGGATCCATTGTTCATAAATCGTCCATTCAGTCTTGATATGGTGACGGACATCCCAGATGCTTTAATCCAATCGGTATCATTGTTATTTAAGACGGATCAGATGGAAAACTATCGTGAGATCAGTTTAAAAGGTAGTCATGGGTTATATAGGTTCAAGGTAAAAACAGATGAATTTCCTGGAAAGTCAATAAACTATTTTTTTGTGGTCTATACAAATGAAGGGGAAATTTATGGAGCACCACTTGATAGCAAGGGGATCATAAGCCCAGTAAAGCGAAAATTTTTGGACCCGATCCAATATTATGATAGAAAGAAACGTCTTAATCAATGAAAGCTATAGAAAATCGTTTAAAAAAACTCCGGGATATCATAGAACAGCATAATTACAATTATTATATTTTGGATGCCCCTACTATTTCTGATGGTGAGTATGATGCAATCTTTAGGGATTTATATGCTCTTGAAACGAAACATCCTGAACTCATAATACCAACCTCTCCCACTCAGCGTGTTGGCGCTGAACCGCTAATTGAATTCGGAACCATCGAGCACCGAGTACCTATGCTCTCTCTATCCAATGCTATGGATACTGAGGAGCTTATTGTATTCGATGAACGAATGAAAAAAGAACTCTGTATCAAGGAAAATATTTTGTACATAGCAGAACCCAAGTTAGATGGTTTAGGGATAGAACTGATATACGAACAGGGAATTTTTATTAAAGGTTCCACCAGGGGTAATGGTTTTACAGGAGAAGATATAACCCGAAATCTAAAAACAATTCGTTCTCTTCCCCTAAAACTTATAGGGGGGAATGCTCCTACTCTGTTGGAAGTACGAGCCGAAGTATTTATCAAAAAGCATGATTTTTTCAAATTGAATAAATCCCGTGAATCAGAGAAAATACCAGTATTTGCCAATCCCAGGAATGCCGCTGCGGGTAGCATGCGACAGCTGGACACTAGAATCACTATAAAACGCCCTTTGTCTTTTTTTTGCTATGGTGCGGGCAAGATTGAAGGTATCAACTTTGAAACGCACCATGAATATCTTCTGGCGCTGAAAAGAATGGGATTACCTGTCAATCCATTGATAAAAACGGTAAATGGAGCTAAAGGAATAAAAGCTTATTATCATGAGCTTGAAAAAATACGTAATGAGCTCCCCTATGAGATTGATGGAACCGTTTTTAAAGTCAATGATTATCAACTACAAAATAAGCTGGGGACCCGTAGTCGCTCGCCTCGCTGGGCCATCGCAGGCAAATTTAAGCCCCAACAGGCTACCACTATTATCCATGATATTGTTGTTCAGGTTGGACGTACTGGTGCATTAACACCCGTGGCCAGATTAGCACCAGTTAATGTAGCAGGGGTAACAATAACCAATGCGACCCTTCATAATCAGGATGAGATAGACCGGAAAGATATCCGGATTGGAGACACGATTTTAATTGAGAGAGCAGGAGATGTTATCCCCAGAATAGTACAGGTAATTCTTGAAAAACGTCCTAAAGAATCAACCCCCTACAGGATCAATACACACTGTCCTATCTGTAACCAAAAATCGTTTAAGCCAAACGATGAAGTAGTGGCACGTTGCCTCAATATTTCCTGCCCAGCACAGGTAAAGGGTCGAATTCAACATTTTGTATCCAAACCAGCTATGAATATTGATGGGCTCGGGGAGAGGATCATAGACCAGCTTGTGGAGACCGGACTGTTAAAAACCGTCGATGATATTTTTACTCTTGAACAGCAGGCCCTATCTGAACTGGATGGATTAGGTAAAAAGTCAGCTGAAAAACTTATTCAATCTATAAATAAATCGAAAAGGACGGTTTTTTCTCGTTTTGTCTACGCTTTAGGAATACGCAACGTAGGAGAACATATTGCTCAGGTATTAGAGAAGCATTACAATGGACGGCTCAAAGAATTCAAGAATGCAAAACCAGAAGAGTTAAAGAATATTGATGAGATTGGACCTATTGTAGCCCAATCAGTAGTCCAATTCTGGCAGAATAATAACAACAGAAAGATTGTCAATAACTGCATAGAACGAGGAGTTTTTCTTAAAGAAATGACAAAACATATTAACCAGCCTTTTTCTGGACAGATTTTTGTCTTTACTGGTTCTTTAAAAAATCTTACACGGCAGGAAATCAAGGAAAGAGTAGAACATCTCGGCGGAAAAACAGCTGTTTCCGTAAGTAAGAAAACAAGTTATTTAGTAGTGGGACCTGGGGCTGGTTCTAAGCTTAAAAAAGCAGAAGACCTAGCAGTCTCAATAATATCAGAAGATGAGTTTTTAGATATTGCTCATTAAATATCTTCTAATAAGTTCTTTGTTTTTTACAAAATAAAATTATTAGTCAGTAATTTCGCCTATGGACATGATGAAAATCGAAGAAGTAGTTAATGATATCATTCTTATTATTCTGGACAATCATGAACCTCTGAAAAAGATCGGTATTGAAAATGATAAGTTCTTCGCTCGTGTCAAGGGATACGATGAGTATGGATTATGGATCTATCAGCTGGAATTCAGGGTCCCCGACCTAGATAAAAAACCGAAAGAAAAATATCGAACCGTAGAAGCATCTATACTAATCCCCTGGGGTTTTATCGTATCGATTGCTCATTTTCCTGATGCAGAAGGTTTTGACTTCCCAAGCCCATTCGACTATCATATCGGTTTCGAATAATTAGTTATGTCTGCCCCCGCTATTTGTATCTCAGGGCTAACCAAGTCCTACGGAGATGTTCATGCACTCCGTGGTGTGAATATATCCATTGCACAAGGAGAATTTTTTGGTCTTTTGGGCCCTAACGGCGCCGGCAAAACAACCACAATCAATATTCTTACCGGTCTAGTTTTCAAAGATAACGGCCTAACAACTGTATTTGGCAGAGATACGGTCAGAGATTATCGTTTTACTCGTTCCAAAATTGGAATCGCAGCGCAGGAACTCTCCGTAGATTGGTTCTTCCCCATTGAAAAACTATTGTATTTCCAGGCTGGGTATTATGGAATCGCACCCAAAGATGCCAAGAAAAATATAGATGATCTATTAGATAGATTGGGACTGGAAAATAAACGGGGATCTCGCCTTCGACAATTATCTGGGGGAATGAAACGTCGGTTTCAATTGGCCAAGGCCTTGGTCCACGACCCAGATATCATTATTCTGGATGAACCGACCGCTGGAGTGGATGTTGAATTACGGAGAAATCTCTGGCAATATCTTCGCGATATGCACACTAAAGGCAAAACGATACTATTGACCACGCACTATATTGAAGAAGCTGAAATGCTGTGCGAAAACGTGGCTATCATTGATGAAGGGAAAATATTGAAGGAAGGATCCCCAAAGGCCCTGACACAGGAACTAGGGGAAGCCGGTATTACCGTACAGCTAAACCACGTCCCAAGTGATATTGCGCAATACCTAAGAAATTTTACATATACACAAGAAAAGAATCGGTTGCATTTTGTGGTAAAAGACCCTGACTCGTCCATGCCAAAAATCATTCATGAACTATCCAGATCTGAGGTACATATCCAAAATATATCTACAGACTCATCATCGCTTGAAAATGTTTTCTTAGAACTCACTGGTAAGGGTATTAATGAATAATTACTATGGTCGTAAAACCATGTTTAACAATTAAAAAAGTGTTTACATCGCCAACTTTATCAAAACATTTTCAAACTTCACTCACAAAACTCTTTTAACGGGGAAAATGAAATGAACTGGATTGGCCTCTGGACCCTTATCAAACGAGAGGTTGGGCGGTTCTTCTCGGTCTATCGCCAGACGGTCCTGCCAGGATTGATCTCATCGGCGCTTTACATTCTAATCTTTGGTTTTACCCTAGAACAACGAATTTCCGAGATACAAGGAGTACCCTATACATTGTTCATCCTACCAGGACTGATTATGATGAACACTCTCACCAATGCCACATCCAACACTGCATCTTCTATGCTACAGATGAAATTGCTGCAACAATTGCCAGACCTATTAACAGCACCCTTATCAGGTCTTGAAATTGCATTGGCCTATATTTTGGGTGGGGCCGTGAGAGGTCTGGTAAATGGTGTTCTGGTTTTGCTCTTAGGGGTTCTATTGATTGACCTACCAATAGCTGACCCCATTGGAACACTTTCCTTTATTTTCCTTGTTTCATGGGCCTTTTCCAGCATGGGTCTTGTACTGGGACAGTTGGCTGAAAGCTGGGACCAGTTGGCAATGATGCAGAATTTTTTTCTCACACCTCTTAGTTTTCTAGGGGGCATATTCTACTCTATCCACATGTTACCAAGCTGGGCCCAGAGTCTGAGCTTTATCAACCCAATATATTATATGATCAATGGCATCCGGTTCACAATACTAGGGATAAGTGACTCATCGGTCATATTCAGCTTTTGGATGGCTTTGAGTTTAACTCTTATCTTCACTGTGATTGCGATTTTACTGATGCAAAGCGGGAGAAAGATAAAGCAATGACCCAAAAATATTTTTTATTATTTACCATTACTGTTCTATGGGCACATGATTCAAAAGAAGATTCTTCTAAGTGGAAAATATATTTACGCGGTGGAATAGTTAGTATGGATGACAATAACCTTGGGGGTGCCACATATTCCCGCTTGAAACGAACCACTGGCCACACCTTCCAAGATGTTCGTTTTTTCGGTCATATATTCAAAGAAGACCAAGATATTCGTGTACGCTATAAATTCAGTGAAATCTCTATGAATCTACCGCAATTCTATAACTTCACCACAGTGTCCTTCCAAAGAAATAGTCTGGTGAACGTAGATCTACGATACCACTACAACCAGGGATTAGGGCTATTCTTATCCAATACCGATAGCGGAAATATGACAGCGGAAATGGGCATTGCCTATGACATGTCCGATTATTTGGAAGACACACGAAAAACATCTTACTTGAAAACAGCTTTTTCATATGATCAGAACACACAGAATATCAGTACCAAACTGGAATTGGAGCATTTTCACCAGATCAGTGATATTGTTAATGAAAACAACTTATCACGTTTCCAAATCCTAGGAGAACTACATTGGAGCTTCTACAAAAATCTAAAATTGATAGGGGGTATATATCAGGAACTTCCTGGCGACAAATCATATAATGACAAACAGGCATTACTTTACCTTACGCTAGCATTTAATAAACCCCTCAAATGGCACCACTAAAACAGATACTATTAGTCCTAATCATTACTGAATTCTCACTCGTGATGGCTCAGGAACTGGACCATGATCTGACATTAGAGAAAAAATCGGTAGTTATTCTTTCCGGCCGGAATGACAAAGACCCCGAATCTGTCACAAGAAGGATTACCAACATTGTATCATCGAAAGCTGTTGAGCTAGGCCGGTTCAATATTATTGATCGTTCCCAAATTGAATCTATTCTGTCCGAACAAAAGCTACAATTATCTGGAATAGTGGATGAGGACCAAATTGTTGAGATCGGTAATATAGCTGCGGCGGATGAAGCAATATTAGTAAAAATCATAACCTTTGGCCAACGGGGTGTCCCCCCCAAGAAAAAACCCCCTGAAAAAGACGAAGAAGAAAATGAATATGATGATAATTTGTTGGAATGGATAATCAAAGAAAGTGTGAACGCTGTGATTGATAAAAAACTGGAAGATGTTGAACGTCATCCAAATAATATTCAAACCATTATTCAGGCAGAAGTGCGCTTGCTAAATATTGAAAGCGGTTCATCAAAAAATAGTTTCCGTATCTCTGCAACACATACTGGCGGGAACAAAACATCATCCCTGAATAGGGCACTTAACAAGTTCGATTGGCAGATCGGGAGAAATCTACGTGAGTTTTATATGATCGCTAGTGAAGTGATAGAAAAAAACGGGAATAACATAACAATTCTAGCGGGTAATGATATGGGACTGGAAGAAGGCACGATCTTTGAGGTGAATTCCCCAGGCCGGGAGAAAAAATATATGGACCGATTGGTCACATTACCCGGTAAGCCTAGGGCTCTGGCCATATTGACAAAAATTGGAAAGAACACAAGTAGAGCAAGAATCGTTCGGCAATGGAAAAAAGTGAAAGAAGGGCACCGGGCGAATGAAATGATATATGATCCTACCACAACAGATCTTGCAATCAAAATCAATGGTCATCCTGTCCTTAACCTAACAGGAAAACTATGGCTAAATCCTTTCAAGAAAATCGCGGGGTCACTGACAGGTCAATTGGGGCTCCTAAAAGATACACGGGAAGAAAATAATATATTCTATGGTCTGGGATGGGAAGCAAAAATGAATGTAATAGACCGAGGTAAGTTCCAATTATCGATCGGAACGCACTTGCCTCTTAATTTTACTACGAGAACTGATGATGATAACAATTTAGTATCAATGATATTTTTTAATCCGTCAATTAATCTAACCGGTTCAATAATTTTACAAAGAAAGAGTGATGTCTTTATTGGACTCCACTATGTTACAAATGATAATATTATTACTGATTGGAATTACTCAGAAACGGAAGAAAAAGAAGACGGCACAGAAGAAACCGGATACTATGAAGCAATCTGGGATCTTGCCAAGGGCCCTCCTCAGTTAAACACTGCCGGGTTCTATATATCCATCGGGTTGCGATTCTTTGATTATTAACACTGTAGAATGGCTCTTCATACATCAGAAAGGACTTATTAAGCTCATCCTAAAATATGGTTTAGGACCGATACCATTAACCCAGTCTTCAGGTGTTTGTGCCCATCCAAAACCGTAAATGAAAAATGGAACATCGCCAACCAGGAGTGAGAATCGTATTTCAGCACCAGTTGTGGTTACCCAGTTTTCATCATTGCCTCCCCAGACCTTCCCAAAGTCAGATATAAAAGCACCGGATAAGCGACCATACTTAACGATTTTTGCAATCTCGAAAAAATCAAAATTCAGGGATGGTGTACGCAGTTCCGCTGTGCCAAAAAATGCTTTGTCTCCTAATTGGACCCCGGTCCATCCTCGGGGATTCATATGTTCTTTCCCAAGAACCAGCTGTCCAAATATATATTCATTGGGAATATCCACCAGCCCGACGGTCTCCTGAAGAGGTATATTACCCCCCCATACTGCTTCATACCGGCCCCTGGTGTAAACAATCAAAGGCCCAACCTTTTTATTTATAAATCCATCCACATTGATATGGGTATAGGTGAAATCGCCCCAGATCTTTTGGTCAATTAGATTCATACTGATCTGAAAACCATGCCCATGGGGTGGTGCAAATAAATTTTGTTGGTGAGGCCGACGGCCCAAATAGTTATATAAAAGAGAAATGGATCCTTCTTTCCCGCTTTCAGGTGGTGGGAATACATCTAAACTATCTGGTTCATAGGCTACCTGTCTATCAAGATAATTCAGACCATATTTCAGAGTATGATTTGCAAAAAGATCTTTCCCAAAATTAAAGGATCGGCTTCCAAACATACTGAGCCCATTATAGAACTCTATCAAATAATTATTATTTCGATTATAATAGCGACCCTCAAAAAGAAGGTTCTTATAGTAGGAGACCCCCCAAAAACCTCCTACGGGTTTCCCTGTTGCATTCGTGTATTCAAAACCACTGCTTACATTTTCCCAATCAGTGATAGCGAGTAGACCTATTGCATGACGCCCGGTCGCGTCTGTAAAAATCCCATTATAGAATAATCCTTCCACATCAGGGAAGAGTATGGTAGCAAGATGTTTAAAATGATCATAGAATTGATATTTCTCAACGGAGACTGCCCCGATAACATTTAGTTCAGGGTCCAGGCCAACCAAGGGATGGTCAGGTTGTTTATCTCTCCAGGTACTGTATGCGTTATTAATGGTGGGTTCAGTTACATTTGCAATACGTGTTGGGTCAATATCCACTACTCTTGCTGAATCAACATCATTCAATGTTAGTCCGGTAATTGCAGATTTGTCATGGTTCCAACCAACTGTCCAGACCGCATCGCCTATATCAGTGTTCTGTGTAGATAATTTCGTTGAAACATCTACAGTGTGAAAGTTTGGGATCATGCCCGCATGGGATGTATAAGTTATTTTTTGTCCGTCTGGGTGCCATACTGGTTTGTAATCCACTTCCTTTCGAGTGGTCAAGCGAGTGGCTTCCTGACCGAGAATATCGAAAACAACAATATCCATATTCCCATCAGATTTTGAGACCGCGTAAGCGATCTTTGATCCATCAGGGCTATAATCAGGGGTCACTATCTGGGCATCACCAGAATAATTCGTGATTCGGGTCTGTGTACCAATACTGTCCAATGGTGCAATGAATAAATTTGATGTGCTGTTCTTGTGGGAAACAAAGGCTAAATGGGTCCCATCCGGAGACCAACAAGGATTATTGGCCCGTTGGCTATTGGTTATGCGAACTTTTTTCTTTGTATCCACATCCACAACATACACATCCCAGATCATGGCTTGATGTTTTCCATACCTATATTTCGAGTATGCAATCCTTGACTGGTCGGGCGAGACTTTAATATCGGACCCGATCTTTCCATGGTCTAATTCCTTCAATTTCCAGATAGGTTTGATACGTATGGGTTTATCATCTTTTCTTCTCTTTAACGCACGGCGGAATTTTTTATTTTCCTTAACAATATCCCTTATTGCCAGTACCAAAGAAATATCATTCTGGTTTTTATCCTTTCGACCTACCATGGCCACCTTCAAAGGGTCTGAAAATCTATCGAACCCACTTACATATCTCATAGGTAGCTGATAGACTCGACCAATATCCTTATAGGTCTCTTTCTGGGACCGCACACCAAAAAAATAGGTGTTCATATGGCGCCGCCAATCCTCTTCAAACTGTTTAAGTTTGATTCCGGTATATTTCTTAAAAGAGCGCTTAAAATTGAATAATCCTATTTTATCACGGTGGTTTAAGATCTTGACCATGGTGGAATCACCAAATCGGTCCGCGAAATATAGACACTTTGAGAATCCATCATTGTGTGGGTCCTTTATCTTATCAACGGTATTTTTAAGTACGTGATACTTATGGGATAGATCAAAGCGGGCTGGGCGCCATCGCTCTGTATAATATTCAGCCAAGCCTTCAATAATCCATCCTGGTGTTCCACTATACAAATCATTCATGGGAAAGGGTAGCCATGTTTTGGTCACGCTGAAAAAGACCAGATGCTGCAGTTCATGAGCAAGAACTGTGCGCAACCATTTTTCATCTTCAAGCCAAACGGCAACATCATTCTGATCCACCCATATCACTGTATAGTTCGCAGGGGTCGCAAAACCATTCATGACCTCATCCTCAGTCGTGAAAACAATATCAAGGCGTGGAATCGTATCCAGGCCTACCTGTTCCAATAATATAGAGCGCATCTGTTCAGCCATATTTGCCCCTCGAATGGCTATTTGCTGAATATCCTCGTGATAATGAATATTGAAATTAGTCGTTTGAAATGTTTTCCATTTCAGTTCCGGGTGGGTCCGGTTACTCATCATCCAGGCACCCTGCGATTTTAAAAGACCAATAAAGAAAAAATAGACTATTAGTGATTTTTTCATTTTATTCAGATAACACCGAGGTATCCTAAATCCCGTTCAAGCCGTTGTGTATCAATATAATGTAAACCTAAGAATCCGGCAGACTTAGCACTGGTCACGTTTTCTTTTTTATCATCTATAAATAGACAGGTATTCAAATCCGCACCGATCTTTTCAGCGGCAATGTTAAAAATCTCTTTCTCAGGTTTACGGGCCCCCTCTTCAAATGAATATATGGTCCCATCCGCTAATTGTGAAAAGACATACTTCTTTTCAATTTCATTACGAACATGTCTTTGGTTTGTATTTGATAGAAGCCAGACCGAGTAAGTATTCTTTAATCTCATCATTATGTCCACTACATTTGTTTCTTGTCCTAATAATCGGTTCCAGGCTTCCCAAAAATCAGCCTCTTTTAGACAGTTCGGTTGTAGCAATGCTTTTTTGTACGAAACGAACCACTCGTAATCTGAGATTTGACCACGCTCATATTCTTCATGAATATCTTCCGGGAAACAATCTCTAATGATCTTAGGAGATATTTCAGTAACATCACTGATATATTGAACCATTCTATCTGGATAAATATCGAGAAGGACGCCGCCAATATCAAAAACGATGAAATTTATCTTCGATCTAAATAAATCTACCACTCGAACGGACCTTCAACAGCATACCAAAGATATAATGTGACAACTGATCTATATGGACGCCATTGTTTTGCCTTTTCGATCATGTCATACGGTTTGGGTAAGGTTTCTAATCTGTAATAACGTTGATACCCCTTTTGAATCCCAAGATCGGTCGCAGGAAAAATATCCGGCCGGTTAAGGGTAAAGATCAAGAACATCTCAACCGTCCAGGGCCCTATTCCTTTGATTTTGATTAACTGATCTTTGATATCACTATCGCTAATATATGAAAAATGATCGAACTGGATAACATCATCAATAAATGCCATAGCGATATTATGGATATAACCAG
>DCMX01000101.1:0-593 GCA_002321855.1 Fidelibacterota bacterium UBA1611
TTCCGGTCTGGTACAGATTATTACGAAAGATCCTCCCAAAGATCATTTTATCGCGGATTTATTTATAAGAAATCGTTCTGCGCAAAGATTGAATTTTCCTGGAGAATGGAAAACAATTAACGATGCAGGTAATAATATAGATTTGACTCTGGGCGGACCCCTAAGTCAACACTTTGGCAATCTTCGATTTCTAACATCCTATCGAAAAAATATTATACCTTATTTGGAACAATTTGGTAAACATCAGCGCCAGGATGAAACATTTCAAGTCAAACTCATTTCAAATATTAAACCAGATATAAAACTTACTCTTAGCGGTTTATTTACTAGTCAAAAGGGTACCACAGATTCGATCAGTACAGTTATGGATGCGGGAATACCAGCCTACCCTTGGGGTTTTGAAAATGATTTTTTTAGGACAGAGGGGCTATTTAAAAATGCCAGTATTGGTCTCTCAGATATTGATCACAGTATGTTCGCCGGTAAACTATCACGCACACTAAATGCCAGTACATTTTATGAAATGAAAATGCATTACTTGCGTTCAGATTACTTTTTACGTCCTGATCTCGAAAATATCACCAAGAACAGAG
>DCMX01000101.1:980-3165 GCA_002321855.1 Fidelibacterota bacterium UBA1611
TGATATTACCAAACAAATGAATTCAAACACCCAACTAAAAGCTGGTTTTGAATATATATACAGTAATTATGACATATCTTCAGAATTTAATGATGCGGTAGATACCAGGGTAATGGCTATTGGGTCAATTTCTAATCTCTTTTTTGGCGAAAACATAGACTATGAATCACCTTACCGACTTCATGAATCATGGACGGCCACACCCCAACAGGGGGCCGCATATATTCAGGGAAAGTTGACGTTTAATCAAATGGTTATAAAACTGGGCGCGCGAATGGACTATTTTTCTGCTGGAGGTGAAAACAACATTTTCAGTGATTTTGATCAATTCTTTACCCAGCAAAATAACGATGCTCGAAAGGATTCAGCAGCAACAGTCAGCGCAGAAAAACAGGTGGTGTTGAGCCCGCGAATTGGCATATCATTCCCGATAACAGACAAAACAAAATTCTATTTCAATTATGGACAATTCCGCCAGATGCCCCAGGCTCAGTACCTCTATCGGATGCAGGAAAAGTCCTTTACGGTAGGTCGCAGCGCCATTACCGGCCTGGGTAATCCCAATATGCCCATGCCCAGGACCAGTGCTTATGAAATAGGCTATGAAAGAGTCTTGACCAATGAATATTTACTACAGTTTTCTGGTTATTCTCGCAGTGTGGATAACCAGGTTAGTTTTCAGACTTTTATAAGTGATGCAATGATCTATACAATCGCCATGCCCAATAATTATAATGATGTCCGTGGCCTGGAATTAACTTTGAGTAAGGTAAAGGGAAATTGGGTCAGGGGTTTCTTAAATTATACCTATATGGATTTTAGTGCTGGGAATTTCGGTATAACCGGCGTCATTCAGAACCCGTTGGATGAGAACGAATACTATAGCATAACTCAGGACCACTATCAGACGAAACCTATAGCACAACCGTATGCCCGACTAAATCTAGAGTTTTTTTTACCTGAACAAACTGGATTACGTTTGTTATCTGATTGGCATATTGATCTATTGAGTCAATGGCGGGCGGGTAAAGTATTTACCTGGAGTGGGCCGATCCTTGACCAAGTGGATGATAAAAATGGCGTGCAGTATATACCGCACCCAACAATAAAAAATAATCTTCGGACAAAGAATTTCTACAGTTTGGATCTGCGCTTCAGTAAAAAATTCAAGACTCGGTTTGGATCAGTACAATTATTTATTGATGTGACCAACCCGTTAAATCTGAAATTTATGTACTTCGAACATCCTTTCATTACAACTGGGGAAAATCCCTTAAGTGATTACAATGATTATATGGCCTCCTTACATTTACCACTCAGCGCATTTGATGATGTCGAGTATTATGATTATCCCTATATGTTTATTCCGGGAGAGGACCAGCCAGGAGATTATCCCAAATCGAACCTGGAATTTGTACCCATAAACATAGTGCGAGGTGATTACCTCCTGCCTCCAGCTGTGGTAATGGAATCAAGAGATCCAAATGAACTTTATTACGTATATAATAGTGGAACGTATATGCAATTCATTGATAGTCAATGGCAGAACGCGGACCCGGGTTTCGTTCAAGATGTCTTGAATAATAAAAATTACATTAATATGCCGGATAATATTCAGACTGCATTCTTAAACCCCAGGGGATTAAAACTGGGAATCAGGATATCATTCAAATAGGCCTCAAGAAGAATTAAACTGATCCGTTTCCAGGATAGCGTAATGCTGCCAGAATTCAACGGAAAAGGCCCACTCATCTACTGAATAATTGGCCTTGGTACCTCCGGGCAATTCCAACTGATTGCGCATCATGGTCACTGGTCCCATAGGCATTTCATCTATACCCTCCGGCAATGCATGAAAACTGATTAACTCCCACTCAGCAGTGGTACTTTGTTCATCATTTTCCTCCAGCACATCATGACGATACAATATCAGTTCAACTTTTCCAGCTTTAAGTAATGTCCCCGCTTTTGCCCGCACCTGGATATAAAAATTTTCATTTAGTCTGCGTTGGACATATTTTGCGGACAATTCTGTTGCTACATCAATCTTTACAAATGGGCAGGTGAATTGTTTGGTAATATCTGCTGCTGCTGCCACGAGTCTTACGCCATCCCGGTACCCTTCCTTAAAATTTCCAGCGGACATCTGTACTTCAGCATGCAACGCAATATCTTCAAAGGAAAG
>DCMX01000206.1 GCA_002321855.1 Fidelibacterota bacterium UBA1611
TGTAGTGCCTTACTGTCCAGGTGTAGAAATGGTATAGACCATCCTGCATTAATGAGGATACTTTTTCTACACCTCCAGCGTCCAGTTCCACAAAGTTTTGTGTCCTTGTATCATGAGAAAATGATGCTACCTGGTTATAATTATCTGGACCCCAATTATTTTTCTTAGCTAGGGCACTGGACTGAATAAACGCAGCTTCCCGATCCATTTTCAAGTCCACATTTAGTATAGCAAAGGCCTTTGGGAATACCTGGATACTATAAAATGATCCGATAATAAACAGTAACACCGCAGTAATCCAGAAAACTGGTTTACGAAATATCATATTTCCTCCAAATAATTATTCTAAATACAATCAATGAATATAAATTTTATTATATTTAAACCAATACTTATTGTGTTTTTACGTATCATTCCAGCAATTAGTTGTGAGTATAGCAAACGTGATAAACGTTTTTATTTCTCGATTAGGGGCAATAGAAAAATACCCTCCAATTATACCAAAGGATTTGCAACCTCGTAAATCCCATCTTTTGCCCCTAATCATATTTCCTAATCAGAATTCAATTTGCTTTTAAGAAAGGTCAATTCTTAAATACAGGTTATAAATTAAAATGACCAGCGTGCCCAAGGTCATTGATATGGAATTAGCGCTGCAGCAGAAAATTCCAGACATATACAACAAAATTCCTGGTGCCCTACTGTGGTTAATGGAGAAGATTATTCGCCAGGATGATATGAATCGCTTGATTCATGAAAGCAGTCATTTGCATGGAATCCCCATGGTGGATTGGGCTCTCGATCAGTTTGGCGTGGACATTATCGTCAAGGGTAAGGAATTAATACCAAAAAATGGGCAGTTTATTTTTCTGGCAAATCATCCCATTGGCAGCCTTGATGGTCTTGCCATAATATCAGGGATTGCAACAATTCATCGATCAGTAAAATTCATAGTCAATGATCTGCTGAAGGTCATAAATGGTTTTGAACCTGTTGCACTCTATATTGCTAGATTTGGTCAGATTAATAAACAAAATGCTATCTCGATAAACAAGACCCTAACATCTGATGCCCAGCTTCTGGTATAGCCCGCTGGGACGGTGTCAAAAAGAAATCCAGTCAAGATCAGTGATCTACCTTGGAATAAATTTTTTATCCATAAAGCAATACAGTATAAACGGGATGTTATACCGGTCCATGTGCAGGCCAGAAACTCACAGTTGTTTTACAATATTGCCAGTTTCCGCAAAATATTTCGTATTGAATCAAATCTGGAAATGTTTTTACTACCTCGGGAAATGTTTAACAAAAGTGGTAAAACGATTACCATCACTTTTGGAAAACCCATAGCCTATAAAACATTTGATAAATCACGAACACACTTGGAATGGGCCCAGAAAGTGAGAGAATATGTATATCTATTAGATAATAAAATTTTTTCATCAGCAAGTACTATCCCGGCCTTTAGTGATATTTTATGAATTTGAAGGAAGCTGCACCACTAATTGAACCAGTACCAAGGGAACTACTGCGACAAGAACTAACCACTGATTGCCTGGTTCGTTCTACTAGAATTGGCAGCAATGATGTTTATATTTTTACTGCACTCAACGCCCCCAATCTCATGCAGGAAGTAGGCCGGTTGCGGGAATTGACTTTCCGTGACGCTGGCGCAGGTTTTGGTACAGCAGTTAATATTGATCATTTTGATACGGATTTCTACCCCTGTAAACAGCTGATCGTCTGGGATCCTTTAGCCGAAGAAATTATCGGTGGCTACCGTTTTAATACTTTCCACCAGTTCACAGTCAGTTCATTAAAGGATATTCCATTGGCAAATAAGTTACTGTATAATTTTTCCGCTACGTTTACCGCTGAATACTTACCGTATTTAGTGGAGTTGACCCATGCCTTTATCTAGCCCAAATATCAGGTCAAGTATGCTGGCCGTAAAGCTGCCTTTTCCCTAGACAATATTTGGGACGGATTAGGTGCTCTAGTTTTGAAGTACTCGTTTATCAAGTATTTTTTTGGACGGATAACATTCTTCGCTGATTACGATCCAAAAGTACGCGATCTGGCTTTTTATTTCTTTGCTAAACATTTAAAGGGGGAACAAACATTGATTAAGGCAAAGGAACCATTCCCATTGTCAACTGTTATTGCTGAGCTGGAAAAAGTAATTGATGGGCAATCATCGGAAGAGGATTATAAAAAGTTAAACCAAGCGGCCAAAAACCATGGCACTGCGATACCCTCATTGGTAAAAAGTTATATTAATGTTTCTGGGACTATGAAGGTTTTCGAACCGGTATTCGATCCTTATTTTTGCTCTACCTATGCAGCAGCCATCATGGTTACTATTGCAGATATATACCCTGCGTTTGTCAAGCGCTATATAACACCTTATAAGCGTTATCTGGCTGAAGCTAAAGAGTAGAGAATTAAATAGTGCTATTGTGGAAGTTAAGTAACGCTTTTATTGTGATCCCGGTGCGACTCGAACGCACGGCCAATGGCTTAAAAGGCCACTGCTCTACCAACTGAGCTACGGGATCAATACAATGCCAAAATGCGGTGGCAAAGTTACCGCTTTGTAATATGGAATAGAATCGGAAATTGTTCTGTTAATTAGGTTTAATCTGTACCAAAAAGACGATCCCCAGCATCTCCCAGACCAGGGACTATATACTTGTTGGAATTCAGGTGATCATCAAGTGCTCCCGTATATACTTTCACATCCTGATGCCGTTTACAGAACGCTTCCATACCCTCTGGAGCACTAATGATACACATACACAGGATTCTATCGGCACCAAGGTCTTTGAGTCTGTCCACTGTAGAAATAATTGTGCCGCCAGTAGCCAGCATGGGATCTAGTACTATAAAAGTCCTTTTCTGTTCCTGGTTAGGGATTTTGAAATAATAATCCACCGGCTGGTGGGTTTCATCGTTCCGTTCCATACCTACGTAACCTAAACGGGCATTGGGGATAAGTTTCAGCATGCCATCCACCATACCGAGACCGGCCCGTAGAATAGGGACCAGAACAATATCAGCGACCTCAACTGTTCCCACCTGGGCCGTAGCGATGGGGGTCTGTACTTCTGCGTCTTTGAGGGATAGATTTTTTGTAGCTTCATAAGCAAGCAACATGGTTGCCTCGGTGACCAGTTCACGGAATTCCTTAGGCCCTGTATTTTTATCGCGGATGATACCCAGCTTGTGGTGGATCAGGGAGTGATCTATTACCTGAAAATTATCTGGAATGTTCATGCACTAATATTTTTTCAATCAATTTAGCGATCCTTCTGTGCAGGTAGTATCAAAACCACCTCTGGTATTATAAATGGTGGTCACCTGCAGTTTATTGGTATCTAGTAGCGTTTTTAAATCTCCATGTATCCGTTTCGTTACTGCTTCCTGGTAAATACCAACGTTTCGAAAACTGACTATATAATATTTTAATGATTTCAGCTCTACGCACTTGCCACCCTCTGGATAATACTCAATTTTCAAGAAGGCGTAGTCAGGTAGACCGCTAAAGGGGCAGACAGAAGAAAATTCATCTGTTTCGGTCATAATATATTGCCCAGGACTATCAAAATAAAAGGTTTCCAGATAGCCCGGATCGATCAGTTCTTCACCACCGTACTCAAATTTGCGACCGTCAGCTTTTGCCATACTATATTTTTTAATACTTGTGACCCCGGAAGGACTTGAAC
>DCMX01000051.1:0-206 GCA_002321855.1 Fidelibacterota bacterium UBA1611
ATAGCAATATTACAGCCCAGTAGTCCTAAATGTCTATAAACAAAAAACCCCGTTACTGGGGTGTGTCCACCAAAAGTGTGTCCACTTTTTGGGCATATTTGACCTATGAATGAATGAGTTTGAATAAACAATCGGATTGATCTCTGCAGGCTGAAAAGAAAAAGCCCCCGTCTAAAAACGAGGGCTTCTCTTCAGAGAAAAGTGGT
>DCMX01000051.1:603-6528 GCA_002321855.1 Fidelibacterota bacterium UBA1611
TCCCAAAGCAGGTGCGCTAACCGGACTGCGCCACACTCCGTGGGGTGAGCGATGGGACTTGAACCCACGGCCTCCTGGGCCACAACCAGGTGCTCTAACCAGCTGAGCTACGCCCACCATATCGCTAAGAATCGACAAGTACCAATTTTAAACGGCAAAACTTACAGGAATTACCATAGGTCCAAAAGAAAATCGGGCGGGACAATTACTTCGGCCGATGTAATTTCGCCTATGCGTCTTTTATCAAGATATTTCTTCCGAGAAATGGTATTGCCATTTCTTTTCTCCTTAGGAATGATCACCTTTATACTATTTGTCAATTTTCTCTTGCGAGCACTGGACAGGTTCTTAGGAAAAGGTCTCGATTTAATTACCATCCTGGAATATTTATTTTTAAACCTTGCTTGGATTTTAGCGCTATCTGTACCTATGGCTGTTCTACTAGCAACTTTAATGACCTTTGGGAGACTAGCAGAAGATAACGAAATCAATGCTATGAGGGCATCCGGTATTGGTTTTTTAACCATTATGCGTTCACCGCTTTTGTTTGGAGCAATTGTCACTATTCTTTTAATCTATTTCAACAATTATATACTTCCGGAGATGAATTTTAAGGCACGTTTACTTTCTGGAGATATTTATCGCAAGCGACCGGATATGAATATCGAACCGGGAATCTTTCTTGATAACCTACCAGACTATAGCATGATTATTGGTGGAAAAACGAGGGATAGGATGACTGACGTTCGTATTTTTTCGAAGGGAAATAAAGAAGCCCAAACCAGTATCCACGCAAATTCGGGAACACTTTCTACTTTAGATGATGCTTTTTTGCTAACCTTATTTGATGGTGAAATCCACGAGTTAGAACAGAAGGATTACACCAATTACAGACGCATCATTTTTGCAAGACATGTCATTATTATTCCAGCGGAAGATTTACTCCTGAACCGCCGTGATTCCACTAGTCGAACAGATAGGGAAATGACTGTTACAATGATGAGAAAAAAAATACGCAATTATAAAAACCGACTTGATGTGGTTTATGGTCGTCTCGCTGGGGCATATTTTCGAACAATAGGAGATAGCTTACAGCCAAAGAGCATTCAACAAGGCACTCAGTACATTCAGAGGACACGCAATTCTATCAATAGTGATACAACTCTGACTCAAGCCCAACTCTGGAAAAAAGAACAGAAATTGCGTAGCCTAGAGCGTCAAATAAAAAATGAGTTTAATCTAATCAATAGTTATTTAAAAAGTCGTAATAAATACGGGGTTGAACTTCATAAGAAATTCTCTATTCCTGTTGCCTGCATTCTTTTTGTTCTTTTAGGTGCGCCTTTAGGGGTCATGTCTAAACGAGGTGGGTTTGCAGTAAGCACTAGCCTTAGTTTCGGTTTTTTTCTGGTATATTACGTTTTGTTAATCGGCGGAGAGGAAATGGCAGACCGAAATGCTATTCATCCTGTAATTGGCATGTGGACCCCTAATGTAGTACTTCTGTCAGTAGCTCTTTATTTGAACCTACATACAGTTCGAGAACGAGCACCTATACCAATGCAGTTTTTAACTATATTTAAAAGAAAAAAACCAATACATGATTCCATCTGAGATTATTGCCCGAAAGCGAGATGGTATTGCTTTGTCTCGACAAGAATTGACATGGTTCATTGAACAATTCATTAATAATGAATTGACCAATAGTCAGATGGCTGCAATGCTCATGGCAATCTACTTCAAGGGAATGACTGAAGATGAAACGATATTTCTGGTAGAAGCTATGATCAATTCAGGTGCAACCTTAGATTTTAGCGGCAATAAAAAATATGTGGCTGATAAGCATAGCACTGGGGGAATCGGTGATAAGGTATCGCTAATTCTAGTACCATTACTGGCATGTATTGGTATGACGGTACCGATGATTGCAGGTCGGGGTCTGGAGTTCACCGGAGGGACCATTGATAAACTGGAAAGTATTCCTGGATTTAAGACCAATCCAACTCTGGAGCAATTTTCAGCTTGGGTAAAACTCAACGGATGTGCTATAATAGGGCAGACTCAACAAATCTGTCCCGTTGACAATAAACTTTATTCTCTACGAAACGTTACCGCAACTGTGCCATCAATCCCCTTAATCTGTAGTTCAATCATGAGTAAAAAAATTGCTGAAGGAGTTCAAGGACTGATACTGGATATAAAGATAGGCAAGGGTGCTTTCATGAAGACTATTGACCAGGGTCAAGAATTGGGTGAATGGATGTATAAGATTGGTAAAGCATTCAACTTAAATACTGATATCGTATTTACCAGTATGGACCAACCATTGGGCCGGCTTGCCGGTCTGCGCTGCGAAATCATTGAAACCATGGATTGCTTGAATGGAAATGGACCTAAGGATACAATGGAAGTGGTATTAGAATTGGGTTCTCGTCTTATACTACAAGCCGGACTAACCGATAATATATCTTCAGCGAACGATTTATTGATATCTCATATCGAAAACGGTACTGCAGACGCGAAATTCAGAGAAATGATATCCTGTCAGGGTGGTGACATAGAAAAATGTCTGTCAAAAGTAATGAAGCCTGAATATGAGCAATCGGTCACAGCATATAACGATGGATTTATTCATAATATGGAAACGGAAAAAATCGGATGGGCTTTGGTAGAAATGGGGTGTGGTCATAAGTCAACCCACGATGAATTGGATTATTCTGCGGGTATTGAATTCCTCGCCAAAACGGGGGACAGGGTAAAAAAAGATGATCCTGTTTACCGCGTATTTAGTGCAAATAATGCGAGGATTGAAAAAGCAATAGAGATGCTGAAGAGTACATTTTCTATTAGCAAAAACAAACCTGAATTTTCGTTAATCTTGGACTCTACAGATGTATCACTATAGGTTTCGATGTATACGGCATTTTTGAGTCGGTTCTGTACTCTGCTTAAAAATTTCTTTTTCTATTGGACAAGCCCTTCGTATAGCCATTTTTGATACAGAACAAATCTCAGCAGTTATTATTCCTTTTGGTCTTTGAAAATTCAAACGCGGAAATTCCAATTCTTTATGACCATCTCTCATAAACTTGGCCCAGGCAGGTAATGCTGCACGAGATCCATCTTGACCTTCCCCAAGACTGACCTGGTAATCATCAACACCAAACCATACACCAGCAGCAATTTGAGGCGTAAAGCCAACAAACCAAGCATCACTCCAACCCTGGGTAGTGCCAGTTTTTCCCGCTGCTTGTCGGGAAAAATTGTATTTCCAACGGGCACTTCCACCAGTTCCACGATCCATAACCGTTTGCATGAGATTGGTCATTAAATATGCTGTTTCTTCGCTCAGTACTTCATGACGTTCCGGGTAATATTCTCTGACAATATTTCCATAACGATCTTCTATCTTGGTAATTACCAAAGGCTGTGAATATACACCCCCATTAGCATAAGCAGCATATGCTGATACCATTTCTAGAGGAATAACCTCTGACGTCCCAAGAGCAATAGCATCTACAGCCCGGATATCTGTTGTAATTCCCATCCGTTGTGCTGTGCGCTTTACCTGCTCTGCTGGAGCAAAATCTTGCTGAACAATTCTTACAGAAATCAGGTTTAAGGATTTGCGAAGCCCTTCCCGCAGAGTAGTAAGACCTCCAGTACTTCCTCCATAGTTCTGGGGTTTCCATTTGACCCAAGAACCATCTGTATTCTGTACATTGAGAACTACCGGTTGATTTAAAAGCTGTTCAGTAACCGGGTATCCGTTTTCCAACGCGGTAGTATAAACAAATGGTTTGAACACAGAACCAGGTTGACGACGGGCCTGTACTGCCCGGTTGTATTGATCATGATAATCAGGACGGCCGCCTATCATTGCTAAAACACTACCTGTATGAGGATCAATCGCCACAAAAGCAGTTTGAACTAGCAATTTGCCACGTAAATCTTTATACAATTCTTGCCCCCCATTCATCATCAACCTTACTGAATCTTCTGGATAAATTGTCAGAAGACCTAACTGTTCAAATTCTTCTTTATCATTGAAAATTCGTTTATTTAGCTTTTTTTGGGCGCTCTCTACAGATTCCATGACAGATCTTTCTGCAATCAACTGCAACCGGGAATCCAAGGTTGTAAATATCTTCAAACCATCCCTGTAGATATTAATTCCTAATGCGTCATCCTTTTTTTCCAAGATTCGTCGAACATATTCAGTAAAATAAGGTGCTGAACCACGTTTTGGTTCATCCATAACTGACTCCAGTGTCATAATACGGTATTGTTCATACTCGGCTTGAGATATATATACCTGGTCTCGCATAAGCCGGAGTACGGTATTCCTGCGGCGCAAAGCCCTATTGGGATGACGAACTGGTGAATAACTGGCTGGTGAAGGTAGTAACCCAACTAAAAGTGCTGATTCATCCACCGTTAGTTTATTGGATTCTTTACCAAAAAACCGTTTTGTGGCCGCTTCTACTCCATAGGTGCCATGTCCAAAATGGACCGTATTAAGGTACATTTCTAATATCTCTTCTTTGGTATAGGTCCGTTCGATCTGGACAGCTGTAATCACCTCCTTTACCTTCCGAAGAACACTATCCTCAAACCCAATTGATTTATATAGGTTACGGGCCAGTTGCTGGGTCAGCGTACTGAACCCCTGACGGTAACTCAATGATAGTATATTCACTACAAGGGCACGAGCAACACTACGGAGCGAAAGACCCCAATGCTCTGTGAATCGCCGGTCTTCAGATGCAATTATTGCATTCTGCATATGACCGGGGATTTTTTCTAGTTCTACAAATACTCGTTTCTGAACAAATAGCTCATTCAACACCTGACCATCTGATGAATAGATACGTGTCACCAAATCAGGATCATAATTTTCCAACTGTTCAAGGGATGGGAGATCCCGGGAAAGAAAAACTATAATTAATAGCAAAGTAACTATACCGCCGAAAGCTATGGCCATTGAATGCCAAAATATACGGGTGAGTTCATTCATTGGCTGCGATTTGGTCATTTCCAAATTTACTGATTAACGTTTGGAACCTGCAGGTTCATATTACCTGGATAGTGTCCAAAAAAACTATTCTACAAGTCAGTCTTTTTTTGAGGATGAATCATATTTTCCGGTTTTACAAGACGGTCAAATTCATCACCATCCATATAACCTAAGGAAATGATCGATTCCTTTAAAGTAAGGTTCTCTTTAAAAGCCTTTTTAGCTACTTCAGCTGCTTTATCGTAACCAATATGAGGGTTAAGAATAGTGACCAGCATCAAAGAATTATACAAATTTTTATCAATTCGTTGTCTATTGGGTTCAATACCTACTACGGCATTTTCAGAAAAGGAGATACAAGCATCAGATATTAATTTAATCGATTCTAATATATTATATGCTAAAACTGGACGATATACATTGAGTTCAAAATTACCACTTGCACCCGCCATTGAAATTGTCACATCATTTCCCATCACCTGGGTACACACCATTGTCATAGCCTCACATTGTGTGGGGTTAACCTTTCCTGGCATAATTGATGACCCAGGTTCATTAGCCGGCAAAATAAGTTCTCCTATCCCGGAACGTGGCCCTGATGCTAGCCAGCGGATATCATTCGCTATTTTAAATAAGGAACCAGCGATCACTTTGAGAACTCCAGAAAGTTCAACAATACTATCTTGACCACCAAGAGCCTCAAATTTATTGTCTGCGGTTCGAAAAGGTAGACCTGTAAGTTCAATGATTTCCTTGGCAACCGCTTCCGCAAAACCAGCTGGAGAATTGATTCCCGTACCTACAGCGGTACCGCCCATGGGTAGTTCGTAACAATGGTCAAGTCCTTTTTCCAAGCGAGACAAACCATGATCCATAGCAGAAACATATCCGGAAAATTCCTGACCCAA
>DCMX01000051.1:6916-10489 GCA_002321855.1 Fidelibacterota bacterium UBA1611
TAAAAGTTTGTGCTTTGTCGTACAAAGCCTCTCTTAAGCACTGTATCGCCGGGATTAGTTGAAAGTGTACACTCTCAACTGCAGCAATATTGATAGCGGTTGGAAAAGTGTCATTGGTTGACTGACTCATATTCACATGGTCATTAGGATGTATTGGACTTTTACTACCCATGTTTCCATCAAGGATCTCAATACCCCGGTTAGAAATTACCTCATTAAAATTCATATTGGTTTGGGTTCCACTGCCGGTTTGCCACACGACCAAGGGAAAATGATCGTCCAGTTTTCCTTCAATCACCTCATCTGCAGCATCATGGATAGCTATCTTAAGTTTTTCATCCAAGCTACCAAAGTTATGGTTAACGGTAGCAGCGGCTTTCTTAAGAATACCATAGGCACGAATGAATTCACGAGGGAATCTCTGACCGCCAATCTTGAAATTGTGTAAGGATCTCTGGGTTTGGGCCCCGTAGTAGCGGTCAACAGGTACTTCAACTGGACCAAGGCTATCCCTTTCAGTCCGAGTCGACATAAGCTAATCTACAACCCAAGTGTCACCAGCATTAAGTAGGTCTTGAACACTGCTATTACCTTTTGTTTCAATCGCAGATTTAACCTGGTCCACCATCTCCTGGTTATAGGTTTTTTTATCAATGCTATATATAACACCAATGGGTTCTGGTAAGTTTGGGTTGCTTGTCCAGTTGGCAATAATATGTGCCAAATCCAGATTGGTTTCATCATGCACCATTAGATCAGTTACACTATGCTTACTCATATCCACTACGGCTGATGTAAACCCATCCAGCTTGATTCCTTTTGTACCATTGGAAAAAATCATTGGCTCTCCATGTTTTAGCTCGATGACGTTATCCAGTTTTTCTTTACCTGTATATTCTCCGTATATACCATCATTGAAAATGTTGCAGTTTTGATAAATCTCAATGAATGATCCGCCATCGTGGTGATAGGATCGTTTTATCATATCAGACATATGAGCCTGCCATCGATCAATTGTCCGAGCTACAAATGTAGCCTGAGCACCTAGTGCCAGAGATGGCGGGTTTAATGGGTAATCTATTGAGCCAAAAGGTGTCGCCTTGGTTATTTTCCCTACCTCTGATGTGGGTGAATATTGTCCCTTTGTGAGACCATATATTCGGTTATTGAAAAGTAGCAAGTTAATATCCATGTTGCGTCGTAGAGCATGCATAAAATGATTGCCGCCAATTGACAGACCATCCCCATCTCCAGTAACAACCCATACAGACAATTCAGGGTTAGCAATTTTTACACCAGTAGCCACTGCCGGGGCCCGACCATGAATCGTATGAAAACCATACGCGTTCATATAATAGGGAAAACGGCTGGAACAGCCGATTCCGGAAATAAATACGAATTCTTCCTTTTTTCGCCCAAAGGTTGGCATTGTCTTTTGAGTTTGTGCAAGTACCGCATAATCGCCGCACCCAGGACACCAGCGGACCGCCTGGTCCGATTCATAATCTTTTTTGGTCAATAATTGAGCTTCCGAATCTGTCATATTCTATCCCCCTATCGTTTGTTTTACGGTTTCAATGATAGTTGAAGCACCGATAGGTCTTCCCCTTACAAAATTCAGCCCCCGGGCATCCACCAGATATTCTGCTCGAATGAGCGTGACCAATTGGCCCATATTGATCTCGGGAACTATGATATTCTTGTACCGGATAAGAATCTCTCCCAAATCTTTTGGGAGCGGATTTATCCAGCGAAGATGAACATGGGAAACGGCCATACCATTATCCTGCATGGTTTCTACTGCAGACCGGCAAGAACCAAATGTTCCCCCCCAACTTAGGACAAGCATGTCCCCATGATCTTTACCAAACACATCTGTCGGCGAAATAAATTGTGAGACACGATTTATTTTTTCCTGTCTTAATCCTACCATACGATGATGGTTTTCCGGGTCATAGCTTACGTGTCCGGTCAGGTCAGCTTTCTCAAGTCCCCCAATGCGATGCTCCAGACCTGGTGTGCCCGGAACCGCCCATGGTCTGGCCAATGTTGTTTGATTTCGTTTATATGGTAAAAATTCACCATTTTCATTGGATCCTTTGGCAAACTCTACATCAATATCATCCATATCGTTCATATCAGGTATCTGCCAAGGTTCTGAACCATTGGCCAGATAGCCATCTGTCAATAATATGACCGGCGTCATGTATCTTAGTGCAACCTGTGCTGCTTCGTAAGCAGCATAGAAACAGTCACCCGGTGTGGCCGCAGCAATCACAGGAATCGGAGCCTCACCATTTCTGCCGTAAAGGGCCTGGTTCAGGTCAGCCTGTTCTGTCTTCGTTGGCAGACCGGTACTGGGACCGCCTCGCTGAACATTTATGATCACTAAAGGTAGCTCAGTAATCACCGCTAATCCCATGGCCTCCCCTTTCAATGCAATACCCGGCCCTGATGTAGCTGTCACAGCAAGATTACCAGTAAAAGCGGCTCCGATAACAGATGTTATCCCAGCAATCTCATCTTCCGCTTGAAAGGTTTGAACACCAAAATGCTTCCAGGCAGCCAGGGTATGGAGAATATCGCTGGCTGGCGTGATGGGATAACCTCCGTAAAACAATTTAAGACCTGATCTTTCAGATGCTGCCAGTAATCCCAGGCATGTTGCTAAATTCCCGTTCATATTTCGATAGTTTCCCGGGGGAAGTTCTGCTTTTTCTACCTTATAGCGGGTCATAAATATTTCCGTGGTATCAGCGTAATTGTAACCAGTGTTCATCGCACGTTTATTGGCTTCGATAATACTATCCTTACCGGCAAATTTATTCTCAAGCCATTTTTCTGTTGCTTCAAGAGGGCGATCATACATGTAATAGAGCACCCCTAAGGCAAAAAAGTTCTTGGTACGGGTTACCAGTTTAGGTGAAAGGTCCAAACCTTCACAGGCAGCAGTAACCAGTTTGTTCATCTCAATCGGGATGACGGTGAAATAGTCATCAAGGGTTCCATCATCTAAAGGATTTGATTCATAACCAGCAAAATTCAGGTTTTTCTTTGTGAAGGCATCCGTATTGATAATGATGGTACCGCCAGACTCAAGCTCGTTCTTATGTACTTTCAATGCTGCCGGATTCATAGCTACCAGGACATCAGGTTTATCGCCCGGAGTGTGAATATCCTTAGAACTGAAGTGGATTTGAAAAGCACTTACACCAGCAAGGGAACCGGCAGGAGCCCGAATCTCAGCTGGAAAATCCGGCAACGTGCTCAGATCATTCCCAAAAATAGCTGTGGTTTGAGAGAATCGTCCGCCTGTAAGCTGCATTCCATCACCTGAATCACCTGCAAAACGAATTACAGCATCGTCTATTGTCTTAATTGATTTTCCCATTTGAACAAGGTATAACGAATTAAAATATTATTCAGTTAGTAATTTGTACCGTTATTTTAGGTGTCACTTTTTTAGGAAAAAACCTGAGGTCAATTTACCAAGTGACCTCTATTGTGGAAAGATAATTAGTAGTGATCAACATTTTCGATTAATGTGTCATCTACATTTATAGGATTAACTTT
>DCMX01000066.1 GCA_002321855.1 Fidelibacterota bacterium UBA1611
TATTCCAACCATCGAATGAAGGATACTGCCGTTGCGTATACTCATCCCAGTTACCATTATTTGTACCTGTCCAGCAAACATCATCATCAAAATATGGCCGGTTCCAGAAAGAGTTCTTATCATAAGGACTTATACCAAAATGCTTTTGTGTTGGCGGACTATTTCGAAATGAGATTGTACCTGAATAACTATCCGGGTTCCCTTCTTTTGTAACAACGTTGACCACTCCGGATCTTACATTTCTATATTCCGCACCAAACCCACCAGTTTGGACACTGATATCCTGAATTGCGCTTAATGGTATGCCGGTAGTGGGCTCGCTCGTACGTGCATCATTCATCACTATGCCATCGATCGCATACATCGTTTCATTATAACTACCCCCTCGGACGGAGAAACCGGATACTCCAGCCTGAAGACTAATAACATCGGAAACACTGCTTACAGGTAATTGATCTATATCATTTGAAGAGATACTTTTTTGGCTTGCAGCCACATCAAGCCTGACCAATTTTCTCTCGGCAATAACTTCTATGAGTTCACCCTCTATCACTTCTGGCTTCATTTCAATATCAACCTTTGCCGTAAGGTCTATTTCCACACGAACACCAGTTACCGTAACATCCGAATAGCCGATCATTGAAGCTCTCAATGTCTGTGAACCAGGTGGAATATTAAGAATGACAAAATATCCAGATTCATCGGACGATGTACCCAGGTATGTCCCTACAATCTGGATATTAGCACCTAACAGAGCCTCACCTGTATTATCATCAATTACCTTTCCTGTGACCTTGCCTGTTACTCCGGCAAACAAAATTTGAAATAGGAGGGTCCACAGAAAAAAAATCCGGGCAATATAATATATTATACTGTAGTGTTCATTCATCAGAAAGGTTTAAATATAGTAGTCATTATATTTGGAATAAAACCAATTGCGTTACATACTTTCAATATGAAGCTATTTTATCATATCCAATACCCCGTAAAACTTACAAATATCAACCCTTTTAAACATAAGCTCGATCTAAAGGTACAAATAAAAAAACCCCACTATTCAGGACTTGATATTATTTCAGTAACATGATCTTCCTTTTTTCCACACGGTCACCAATCTCTGTTCGAATAAAGTAAACACCACTTAGTTGGTCTTGGGCATTCCAAGAAAAGTGATGCCGTCCCTCAGGTAAAACTTTATTAATAATAATGTGTACCTGATCTCCTAAAAGATCATGGATACTTACTTTTATAAATATATTTTTTGATATTTCGATCTCTAACTTGCAGTTTTGGTTAAACGGATTTGGATAAGCTTTCAAATAAAAATGATCCGGTATTATGTATTCTTGGACATGTTGATTCTCAATATAGTTTTGTTCAATTGATTGGATTAATTCTTGCCCATTGGATGTCATATCATATCCTAACGCCCAGATCATAACACCGCCCAATTCCTTTTCAATTGCATATTCACATTTATATCTGATTGATTCTTGATCATCATAGGTCAATATCTTTGATTGATCATCTTTTATCAGGTAAGGACAATATGCATCACTATCCCATTGATATTCCCAACCATTTCCAATCAGACCGGGTATCTCGTAATACCTTAGGTCATTAACTTCTCCACTAAAGGATCCATTAATATCCGATGTAATATACTTTTTTCCCCAGAATGGCAATCCTAGATTGATCTTGTTTTCAGGGATTCCCCTTGTATATAGCAAGTAATTTATTCCAGTACTGCATGATCCATCAGGATCACCCGGTGGTGATGGATACAATGGAGAATTATGACCCGCATGACCGGACCAGCTACCATGGATATCATAGGTCATAGCATTAAAATAATCAATATAGTCTCTTAAAATAGAGAAATCATACCATTGACCGGCCCAATTTGAAATAGGGACCGCCATGGTAATAAGTAATTCAGAATTATGAGCATTAAAAATCGAATCCATTTCAGACATGAGATAGTTTAGATTTTGGCGATCTTCATTTGAAAATGGATGTTCCCAATTCATATCAATCCCGTCATATCCATATGTATCACAGATATCGATCAAATTACTGATAAACAGCGTTCTAAGCTCTGATGAGGCAGCAACAGCAGCAAATCCTTCATCGTTCCCCCATCCTCCAATGGATAAAAGGATCTTTCCCCCTCCATCATGAATAGTCTGATTCAATGACCCATTCAACATATTATTATAATGTAAGATGTTTCCATTCTCATCGGGCCAAGCAAATGCATGATTAACATGTGTTACAATATTCAGATCAATATTATTAGCCGGGTATTCATTTTGAACCCAATAAGGATAATATCCTACGACACGCTGGCCTATTAACATACAAAAAGAAAGACCTATCACTATTATTGATCTTTTCATTATGATAGTGGTCAAATATTCAATCATGGAACCTCGAGAAGATCATTCGAAATTTTTTTCATAATAGCATTTATTATAGTTCGGATAAAATTAAACGTTGATAGTCTTCTATAAATATTAGCTGTTCAAATTTATATATTGACAAATTCATATATCATAAGACCATCAAACACTGGGCCATTATTCCTGAAGTAATATTTCATAAAATCTTCATTTACTGTCTTCTTTTTTTCTGATGATGCATGGATCAGGTTCGAACGATCTATTAGCACACCCTCATGAGCAATGACGATCCCAGTTCCAAAATAGGATCGACGTACAAAAGCCATCCCACAGATCTCTGGGAGTGAATGTAAAAAATGTTTATCGATCTTGTCATTGGGCACAAAATGAACAGTACGTTCTGATGACCAATCCAGGTCCAAGAACTCAGACCCATCCTTTTTTTTATTTAATGCGATCTTTATTGAGTCCAAGGAATTTCGGCTGATCAAAGATAGGGTTAGATCCCGAGTATATGGATTATATCTTATCCTGTCAGATGTATAATGCCAGCGTGACTTGAATGTTGGAGATTTGTTACCCTCTCCGTCTGCTTTATAATGAATATCTATCATATTATTTCGTGTCTGTTCCCAATCCTCACTATTGGCAAAAGCGATAGATGTTAAAACATGAACGGTACAGTCAGACGTGTCAATTCTCAGGATCGGGTCTGGATCTGGTTCGATCTCTTCTCCTAATTTAAATATTCCATAGGGGGTCCCGACCCGCCAAAGGTTTATTGCTTTCAGACGTTGATTAAAATCAGGGAAACGCTTATGAAATTTCGGCAATATCTCTGAGACCTGATCCTCATCCAAGGTCCAGGGTTGTGGGAGATTCTTTAACCATTCATTTGTATCCTTGCTTGAACATCCAATAAAAATAATGGTAAGAATGAAAAGAAAGGTCACAGTTCGATCTGAAATTATTTTTTT
>DCMX01000100.1:0-9257 GCA_002321855.1 Fidelibacterota bacterium UBA1611
ACGTTTTTTATGTTACTAATCACAACGAACCCGTGTAACGGGTTTCTGCCATCGATTACTAATTTATCCAAGAGCTTGATCCATAAATTTCTTAGTAGAAGTTAAACCTTCCTCTGTTACTCTTTCTCCACTGAATAATTCTGCAATCGCCTGAACTTTTTCTTTGTTATCCAAATAAACGGCATTGACAGATGTTTGTTCATTAATTGTTTTTTTATGAATATATAAATGGTGGTTAGCTCTTAAAGCTATTTGAGGCAAATGGGTTATACAAATGACTTGTTTATCCTTACTCAATTTTAATAATGCTTCGGCAACTTTATCTGCTGCCTGCCCGGATAATCCTGAATCAATTTCATCAAAAACCAGTGTTTCTACAGGATCACTTTTTTTCAAAACTGATTTAATCGCAAGCATGATTCTTGACACTTCTCCTCCAGAGGCAACTTTAGTGAGAGGTTTGGGGGGTTCACCTGGGTTTGCGCTTAGAAAAAATTCAACTTGGTCATATCCTTTTTCCCCATATTTCACCAGTTTATTCTGAAATTGTATTGCACTTTGACTATCTTCTTGCTGGTGTATTCTCACTTCAAATTTTGATCCCGCCATATTTAATTGGACCATTTCTGTTTCAATTTGAGAAGCGATCTTTAAAGAAAATTTAGTTCGAATAGCATTTATTTGATCTGCTAACTTTTGGTAACGGGTAATTAATAGTTCTTTTTCCAATTCTAAATCAGCGATTTTACTATCCAACCCCTTCAATTGATTCATTTCATTTTCCGCTTCCTGAATAAAGGACTGAACGGACGCAATAGAGCCGCCATATTTCCGCTTTAAACTTTCTATAGCATAGAGGCGTTCTTCTACTTTTTGAAGATGATCTTGATCAAGCTCGAATGATTCCACATATTGAATCATTCCTGCTGACGCATCCTGGATGGATATTGAGGCTTGGTCTATCGATTCAATATATGGTTTTAATGAATCATCATATTTGGACAATCGATTTAATTCATTAAGAGCAGAGGCAAGCTGTTGATAAATGGAATGATCATGTTCAGTTAAAGATTGGTTCAAATTTTGAACTGTAGAAACTAATTCTTCAACGTGATTGAGTCTTTTAAACTCCTTTCCCAATATAATATCTTCATCAATTTGTGGATTAATTAATTGAATTTCCTGGATTTGAAATTGGAGTAATTCTTTTCGATTCTCAGCATCTGTCTGCAATTCGATTGCTTGGTTCAAGTCTTGAATTATCTGTCTTGATTCAGAGAAAGTATTGCCAATTTTTTTGACTAAATCCTCGGAATTACAAAAACTATCTAAAAAATAAATATGTGTAGAAGCATCCATGATATATTGCTGCTCATGCTGGCCATGAAAATCTGCTAACGATAAAACTGAATTCCGAAAATCCATCTCAATGATTGGTTCATCATCAATGAATGAGCGGGTGCGTCCACTTTTATAGATTAATCGACGAAATATTTTTTCTTTCCCGTCCACAGTTAATTCCACTTCAACCACAGTCTTATCCTGCCCACTTCGTACATCTAATTTATCTTGTTTTCCCCCTAGTGCGATTCCCAACGATTTCAAGATGATGGATTTACCTGCACCTGTTTCACCTGTGATAACAGTGAGACCATTATTAATATCAATTGCCAACTGTCTGATAATTGCAAAATCCTTTATGAATAGTCGTCGAATCATTCTCTACCATTTCTTAAAAAGACTAATGCACCATCAGTTATGCCGATCGTATCAGTAAAACCGACCCAACTGCTATAAAATCGTCCAGAAATAAATGACATTAAATATTCATCCATATCATTGGCTTAATCGGTGCATTGTCTGACAAAGGTCTTTTCAGTGGAAAATAGGAGTACACTTAATACAAGAAATAATATGATGCGTTTAAACATATAAAAATCTACTCTCAATACGACAAACAAAAAAACCCCGCTACGGGGCGAGGCTTGATGTTATGAATTATGAATTTAAATTTTTCAATTATCGTAATTTCACAAAATCATTATAATTACTTAATGAACCATCCGTAACATACGTACCCAGTTTATTCCAGGTCGATCACAAGCTCTGGTCCTCCACAATCTTACTAAACCATTCAGATGCTTTTTTATTTGGAATCATTGTATTCCTAACAATTTATGTTACTTGTGAAAAAAGCATTGTTGAATTAATCAACGTTATTAAACCATATACCATTAATAATTTTATTTGGTTTATGCTCATGATATACTCCTTCTACTCTTGTCTTCTAGTTGAAATATTATGGACAGCTATTTAATAAAAAATCATTTTAATAAAACCATCTTTCTCGTTTTTCTATACTCACCCACTTGTATTGTATACAGGTATAATCCGGCTGATACAGACTGACCAATGTCATTAGTTGCATTCCATTGGATTAATCTATGTCCAACCTTTTGATTCCTATTAACCAGTGTCCTGATCTTACGGCCCATAAGATCATAGACCATGATTGTTACATGGTTTGCTTCAGGTATATCATATCTGAACTGCGTTGTTGGATTGAATGGATTGGGATAGTTCTGATGAAGTGATAGGACATTTAGTGTCAAATCACCATGATTTATCATGGAATATGTCTGCGTAAATTTATATATCGTTCCATCAAATGAACATATATACAACTCATTATATTGGTCCGTGCCAAAAGAAGTGACGGAATAAGGCCCCAAATCACCAAGGGTACTTACTTCAGGGGAATTTCCTTCTTCATACTCTAATGACCAGATATCTCCGTACTCAAAATCAGCGAAGATATACTTTCCATAAAGATTTGGGACCAAACTTCCCCGATATACAAAACCTCCAGTGATGGATTCGCCGATATTGTGGTTGTATTCATAAAATGGCATAATAAGTCCGGTGGTATCGCAACCGACGGGCGAATCGTAACAATAAGTCCCCTCCATAATGTTCCAGCCATAGTTTCCACCTACCTCTAATAAATTTATTTCTTCATACAAGTCCTGACCAACATCTGCAATCCAACAGAGGTTAGTGACAGAATCGAAACTAAACCGCCATGGGTTTCGAAGACCATAAGCATATATTTCCTCTCTATAACCTGTCCCCACAAAAGGGTTATTATTCGGAACTCCATAGTTCAATCCTTCGTCGGGAGTATCCACATTGATCCGTAGTATAGCACTATGAAGGGTGTAAAGATTTTGCCCATGCCCATAGGGGTCACCTCCTGCACCGCCATCTCCCATACCAATGTACAGGTTTCCATCAGGTCCAAAAACTATTTGTCCACCATTGTGATTGTCAAAGGGTTGATTAATCTCGATTATTACAAATTCAGATTCTTCATCTGCCTGATTGTAATCGTTTGAAGTAACCTGAAAACGTGAAACCACTGTTCTTAGTGGATTGGGTGCTGTGTAGTTAACAAAAAAGTAGCCGTTATTTTCATAGTCAGGATGGAATGCTAGGCCTAGAAGCCCTCTTTCACCTTCAAATACTACCCTATCCCGAATATCAAGGAAAAGCGTCTTGTCTACCGCAAGCGAATCATTATCAAAAACATAAATGGAACCTTCCTGCTCTACTACAAAGAGCCGATTGGACTCGTCCGGTGGATATTGGAGGTCAACAGGCTGTGTAAAATACAAGCTGGGAAATGCTTCATCGATCTGAATCTGACCAAAAAGAATCGATAAGGGGAAAAATAGAGTTACTTTTTTCATGGTAAACTTAAATATATCCATCATCCCAAAAACAAACAGACCTACTATTTGGTAGAGATCGTACAATTGTTATTTATTATTCAAAGCCAGAATGAAATTTTTAATTATTTCATAGGTATTAATCAAACTGTCTGCGCTAACCCATTCATCAATAGCATGAGCACCGTGTCCTGCCGGACCGAAAAGGATGGAAGGAATACCCGATTGGGTTGACAGTGCTGAATCTGCCCAGTAAGACATACCGCTATATTCTTTATCTCCAGAAATTTTTTTCAATTTAGAGATTATTTCATTCTTTTCAACTTCATTGGATGGTCGACTGAAAATTTTTCTCCCCGTGATCTGATGATTGCCAGGTACATTTGTTGCAACACTGATCACGCGCTGTAATTCTGCATCGAGTTTTCCCTGGCTTTCACCTGGTAAAATGCGGCGTTCCCAATTAAGTTTGGCCCGGGATGCAATCACACTCTGTGACGTACCCCCAGAGATGAGTCCTGGATGGAGACTGCTATGTCCTAGGTAAGGGTCGGGTTTTTCTTCTGATAATTCCTGATTGATTATTTCCAGTTCTTTAAGAACATAACCAAGTGGAAAAATAGCATTCACACCTTCTTCAGGACGGCTTCCATGCGCTGCCACTCCTTCGATCTCGATCTCAAACCAGGCAAATCCTTTATGACTGATGCCAATCTGTTCTTCGGTAGGTTCCATAAAGATACCAAGCATTGGTTTCACAGGTAGTGTAGGGATGAAATGTTCAACCAGGTGTTCCATTCCCATGCTAAGATTCTCTTCATCGGCAACGAACGTAAATGCCAGCGTAACCGGGCAAGGATGCCGTGAAAAATAGGTTGCTATCCCCATTTGAACTGCACATCCACCCAGCATATCATATGTCCCTCGACCAAATAGTTTATCTCCATCCCTACGTAAGGTAAATGGATTGTCCATCCCTTCTGTCCCCACAGTATCAAGATGACCGTTCATGAGCAATACATTATCCGGATTTTCTCCCGTTAAAACAGCAGTGGTATTGCAACGGTCATTTTTTATTGTATGTACCGCAGAAGGAATCCCCAAATCCTGGAAATGATGGCAAACAAATTCTGCGATTTCCTGTTCACCCTGTCCTGCGGATGAAAGATCTGGATTCACAGAATTAATCTGCACCAGCCGTTTAAGGTTTTGAATCAGTTGATCTTGCATAGAATAGAATACTGATTTCTATATTTTAATCCCATTTTCAGGGTCAGGGGGACTATGAATTCCTATGATAGTCACTTATTTTATAAACTTGGTTCAAATCTACCATCATCCCAACAAACAAAAAACCCCGCTACTATGCGAGGATTGATGCCTTTAATAGGGTAAATCTATTTAAGCTGTAACATCTTCTTTGTTTGGATAGGTTTATCTACTTTTAGTAATTATAATGATAAAGATGAGAACACTCTTTTTAACTACTCTGATTTTTGTTTCTTTATTGAATGGGCAGAATAAGAAATTATTATTTATTGGTATTGATGGTTGTCGCCCTGATGCATTGACACAGGCACAAACACCAAACATTGATGGATTGATCAATGATGGTATATACATCAATAACGCACTTTGTTCTATCAATGGACAGCCGACGGTGAGTGGTCCCGGATGGTCAACCATGATCACGGGTGTTTGGTATGATAAACATGGTGTATCTGATAATTCTTTTAGCGGTTCCAATTTTGATGAATATCCACCCTTTAACGTTTTATTGGAGGAATCAGGTCAGGAATATCATACAGCTTCCTTTATAATGTGGACGCCAATCCATACACAGATATTTGGCAGTACCATGGATTACAATGAATTGCATTCCACCTACGATGGTAGCGTAGCACAGGGTGCAGCAGATTATATGAGCACGCCGAACGTGGATGTTATTTTTTTAGATTTCGATGATGTAGATATTGCTGGTCATAGTTATGGATTCAGTCCAGAGGTAGATCAATATATTGATGCAATAGAGAATGTTGATGGATACATCGGCTGGGTCATTGACTCCATGGAGAACAGACCAACATTTCAAAATGAGGATTGGTTAATCATGATCACAAGTGACCATGGTGGAATCGGTTATGGTCACGGTGGTCAAACGATTGAAGAAAGACAAATTCCTATTATCATGAGTGGAACTCTTGTCAGCGAAGAAACTATTCCTGAGCAATCTTATTTAACTAATCTGGTATCTACTGTACTTAATTATTTTGGGATCGAAAATAATTGTGAATGGCAGTTAGATGGTATTTCGATGGGACTAACCCCAACGGAATTTCCTCCATATGATATTTGTCCAAACTGTCCCGGTCCTTTGGTGGCGGAAGTAGATCTATCCACAATGGATATTATCTTATCATGGGACCAGAATTTGGCATCAGATCATACCTATTCACTGTATCGAAATGATGAATTGATTGCAGAAATAGATGGAATTGAGACAAATTATGTTGATGCACCATCGCTCATAGGATTAAATGGTATAGCGATATTTTATTATAGGATCGTGTTAGAATCCAATTCAACGGATTTTACATGCGAAGCTGAAATAGTAGCCAGGATACCTTTAGGCATTACCATTCTGGATGAGAATTTTAACAATCTCGAATTATTTCCTGCGGAAGATGAAGCCTATGGCGCTTGTGGAAATTCTATAGGACCAGATGTATTGGGATGGACGCATGAACCTCCTGAAAATTGGATGATAGATAATTCGAATATGCCTGAGGTCGGCACCATTGAATGGCGAGGTTGGTCTTTTGCTTCCATGGATTTTTGGGTTGATGCCGAAGATCAACTCCGAAGCCAGTTCATAAGAGCTGATGGAACCGTTGCTGTTGCCGATCCCGATGAATGGGACGATTGTGGAAATGCTGCATCTTTTGGGAGTTACAATAGTATTTTAACATCTCCGTTAATTCAATTAACGGGTCAACCAATTCATATTTCTTTTGATTCTCACTATCGACAAGAGGCACCACAGCAAGTTTCTCTAACTGTTACTAACTCATCAGGTGAAATAATTGAAATGCTTCTCCATTATTCAAGCGATCCCGGGAGCGATAATGATAGCGGTGATGTACTAAACCAATGGTTAAGTTTCATTGTTGAAACAGATGAAGATGAGATTTATTTCCAATGGGAAATGTATGATGCTGGAAATAATTGGTATTGGGCAATAGATAATGTGACGATTCAATCTCAAACACCACCCATAGGAGATTTGAATTATGATGGGAATCTTAACATTTTTGATCTACTCACCCTTGCAGAAATACTTGTTGGCGCTATTAGTCCAGATACTGTACTGAATCATGTCAGCGATATTAATCAGGATGGTGAAACGAACTTTTCAGATCTCATTCTGTTTTTAATCTATATTATGAACCATTAGAACACAACGCTACTTAGCAGGAATCTTTGTCTATAGACTTGCAGTCAGCATCAAATAAACAAAATTCAAAATACTATCATCATTATCAGGTCTATATAGTGCAAATCCTTGTTCCAATGATATTCCATCAAATATTATTTTTTTAAATATTAGGTCCATTTCCTGACCGTAATGTGCATTCCCATCTCCACTATTGAAATAATGCAGGGCAACATGAAGATTGGTCTCAAATAAAAAATCAAGATTCCATTTCAAGTTGAATTCTCTCAAACCTTCATGAGCATGGTTCATGAATTTTTTATGTCTGGTGTAATCATAAAAACCATGGTATTTGTGCCCTGCACCAAAGTATTTTGAAAATCCCTCCATTTCCACTGTGGATGTATCATCACCAGATATAAAATCATACCCGAGCCATATATTTTTTACGAAACCATTACTCTCAGGTTTGTAACCCAGATTAACAGAAGCCAAATTTGCAGAGATCTTTTTGCTTACTTGTAATGCATATTCACTCTCAAGTGTGAGTGTTCTTATGCCGGCCTCGATCCTGGTGCCATAGGTTGAATAAGAAAGGGTCGATATGGAATCCTGAAAATCCATGATATATATCTCAGCAATTGACCCATTATTCAAACCTGAAAGACCATATTTAAAATAAATGCCGTTTAACCAGGTATCTTTCTGGTCATTATGATATGTATCTTTCGATTCAATGGTCGGCAAGGAAAAGATCAACATTTCCCCGAATGGACGTTTATCTTTGATCAAAACACCTTCGAAACTACGCCCCACATTATTCCAGTTGTTCTTGGACATTATGCGCTGTTTACCCAATGCCAGCTCAAACCGTCCGATCTGAATCAATTGATTACGATATGTAAAATTGAAATATGCCTGATGAAAAAATGAGCTCACTGTGGTATTAGCAACTCCGGCATAATTGTCCTCAGCTCCCAATATCCTCGAATCCTGTAGGATAAAATTCGCCGATATTGGTCCATTCAAAAGGTAAAGACCAATTCGAGATCTCATTTCGTAAATTGATGAAACACTTCCCGGTTCTACAAGGGGGGAAGTGTCTGATTTTAAACGGGATCTAATATTGGCGGACCATTGGTATTCCGTACTCAGCCCAGTATCAAGGATGAGGAAAAAAGTCAATAAAGATCCGTATAAAGAAAACGTATTCCTAAGAGTCATGGATGTATGGTCTTATAATAAATAGTTGATAATTAAACTTCCATCCCTGAGCATTATATCCGGATGTTATTTTACAAATAATAAGCCGTGGTCAGTAGCGGGTTTTTTGTTTACAGGGGTGGTGGTAGATTCAGGCTTTCGCCATGATAATACAATTTTCGATCAACTAAATTTATTGATATGAATTATAACCCAAATAATAGACCGATCAATCAATCGCGACGTCCAAAATTGGATATGGATGATGAATGGAACGCCAAGTTTTTAAACAAGATAAAAGTTGGACACATTAGCACACGCGATGGTAATCAACCTTTTATTAATCCCACTTCTTTCTGGTACAGCAAAGAAGATCACGAGATCTATTTTCATTCTAATGCTGTGGGTCGAATGCGTTTCAACGCTGAAAATAATCCTGAAACCTGTTTTGAATGCTATAGATCTGGGAGACTCCTTCCATCCAATCTCGCCTTGGAGGTTAGTTTTCAATATGAATGTGTAATCGCTTTTGGAAGAATCCGAGTAATTGAGGATATAGATGAAAAACGTGGTGTTCTAAATGAACTTCTTCAAAAATATTTCGGAGAAATGAGATCAGGTGAAGATTATCGGCCTATTACAAATAATGAATTAAAACGAACCTCAGTTTATGGAATTAAAATAGAATCTTGGAGCGGAATACGCAATTGGGAAGAGCGGGCAGACCAGGCTGAAGATAATGAATGGCCTGATCTTGATCCAAAATGGTTTGAATTCTATTAGAAATATTTTTTCCAGGTTTCTTCAGATTCGGGCCAGCGAGCAGTGACTTTTTTTAAATTCGTCCAGAAATCCACCCCGCTTCTCCCGGTGATATCTCCATGTCCATACTT
>DCMX01000100.1:9598-18283 GCA_002321855.1 Fidelibacterota bacterium UBA1611
CCACCAAAGCTATAAGGCTCCCGAGGTACTGGTACTCCAATATTAATTCCAATCATCCCTGCTGATGCGGTCTCTGAGATCGTTTTGGCAACCTCTCCGGATGTCGTGAACACAGCAGCAGCATTCCCGTATTGATTATCATTCTCGATCCTCATAGCATCTTCCAAGGTTTCCGTTCGGATAATGGAAAGGACCGGACCAAAGATCTCTTCCTTGGCACAGGGCCAATCCGGGTCCACATCATCCAAGATCGTGGCACCTAGCCAATATCCATTTTCATATCCGGGTGGTGGTGGTGCGTTTCGCCCATCGATCAAGACCCGGGCACCCATTTTTTCTGCATCATCGATATAACTGATTATACGGTCCAGGGATACTTTACTAACAATCGTACCCATATCTACACCGAGTTCAAACGCTTTTGCTTCTTCGACCAATTGATCAATAATAGTGTCAACATCAGCCACACCTACAGCAACGCTGGCAGCCATGCATCTCTGCCCAGCACTGCCCATGGAACTGGCCAGTAATCCTTTTGCTGTAGAATCCTGGTCCGCATCCGGCACAACGATCATATGGTTTTTGGCTCCACCCAAACACAATGCACGTTTTCCATTTGCAGTAGATCGGGAGTAAACAATTTTCGCTACATTAGATGAGCCCACAAATGCTACCGCTTTGATGTCGGGATGATCACAGATACCTTCCACTGCTTCCCGAGAACCATTCACAACGCTAAAGACTCCATCCGGCAATCCTGCTTCTTGTAAATACTCAGCGATCTTAAATGCGGAGAGTGGTGTCTGCTCTGATGGCTTTAAAATAAAACAGTTGCCAGTTGTAATCGCCAATGGGATCATCCATAGTGGAACCATAGCTGGGAAGTTAAAGGGCGTGATTCCAGCTACCACTCCCAATGGCTCATGTGTCATAGTACAGGTGACACCCGCACCTACTGCCGATGAATCACCTTTTAATATGCTCGGCAATGATGTGGCAAATTCCACCACTTCTTTACCGCGCAGGATACTGCCCTTTGCATCGGCTATGGTTTTCCCGTTATCCAGAGCAATGAGGTGTGCCAGTTCTTCCAAGTTCTTTTCCATGATGGATTTCAGATTGAACATGACCTCTGCCCGGTCACGGATATTCTTTGATGCCCAGTCCGGAAATACTTTCTTCGCGCTTCTAACAGCATCATCAAGATCAGCAAAGTTGGAATCAGGTACTGTAGCGATTTCTTTACCAAAATAAGGTGAGATGACTGAAAAAGTCTTTCCAGAATTAGAATCCTGGTAAGTACCCGAAATCCAATTCTTTTGTGCACTGATTTTTTTAAATTGTACTTGACTCATCATTGATTCCTTTACGCATTCACGATTGCTTTTGATAAAATATCCAAACTTTGGTCTAATATATCATCCTTGATCGTTAGCGGCATTAATGTCCGAATAATATTACCATCAGTTCCTGCTGGAATCATGACCAATCCGTGTTCCAGGGCATATTTGTGAATCCGGGATGTCCGTTTTTTATCCGGTGCACCTGTTTCAGGGTCAATAATTATTACACCAATCATGGCACCTAAACCGCGAACCCCGCCAATCCAGAGACATTTATCTTTCAAGCTCTCCACTTTAGATCGAACTTTTTTCCCAATCTCGTTTGCCCTTTCTGGTAATTGTTCATCATCCATTACCTCAAGCACAGCAAGCGCTGCGGCACAAGCCACCGGATTACCTCCAAAGGTACCTCCGATACCACCTATATGGGCTGAATCCATTAAGTCTGATCTTCCAATGACACTACTCAATGGCAAACCTCCTGCGATCGATTTTGCTAATGTGATGAGATCCGGTTTCACACCGAATTGTTCCATAGCAAAGAGCGTCCCGGTTCGGCCAAAACCAGATTGCACCTCATCTGCAACCATAACAATATCATGTTGTGTACAAAACTTCCTCAACTTGGCCATGGCGTTTCTAGAAGCGGGAATAAATCCGCCTTCTCCTGCGACTGGTTCAATTACTGTACAGGCGATAGTTCTGGGATCAAATTCCAAATTGTTTAAATCCAAGTCTACATTTTCTGATGGAAATTCTAACCTGTGGATATTTGGCACAAACGGTCCAAACCCTTTCTTATAAGGATCTTCCTTATAGGTCATGGACATTGCCATTAGTGTCCTGCCATGGAACGCATGAGAAAACACAAGAATTCCTTTCCTGCCCGTATAGGATTTAGCAATCTTTACTGCATTTTCAACTGCTTCTGCACCTGAATTGAAAAATACAGCTTTACAACTACCTGATATCGGTACTCTTTTAGAAAGGTTAGTTGCCAGGGATACATATGGCTCATAAGGTGCCACTGTAAAACAGGGATGCACAAATTGATCTATTTGATCTTTCATGGCCGCCAGCACCTTGGGATGAGAATGACCAACATTAATGGTGCCGATTCCACCTGCATAATCAATGAAAATATTTCCATCGACATCAACTAGATGTGCGCCTTCGGCTCTATCAATAAAAATGCCGCAAACAGATCCATGGCCTTGAGCTACATTCAGCGCTCGCAACTGTGATAATTCAATAGACCTGGGACCTGGAATCGGTGTCTTTATTCGAACCTCCATTAGTTATGTCTTTCTTCCTTCATCCAGGTCGTAGGGGAACCAGTAATCCTTATCCCGGATCTGGTAGTCGATCAGGATATGTTTGGCTTCCCGGAATTCATCCAACCCTTCGATACCCAATTCACGGCCGCCTCCAGACATTTTCATGCCGCCGAAAGGTGCTGCCTCGTTATCGGTGAGGGGATCATTAATCCAAAAGGATCCGGCCTTAATATCTTCAGCAGCGGTGAGAGCCTTTTCCATATCGTTGGTGTAGATGTTGCAACCCAGCCCATACTGGGAATTGTTGGCCAGCGCAATAGCCTCATCCAAATCCTTTACTTTTTGAATGGGAATGATGGGACCAAAGGTTTCCAGGTTCATCATTTCCATGTCACTGGTCAACCTGTCAAATACCGTGGGATTGTAAAAATAGCCTTTTTCGAACTGATTCGGTCTGGTTCCGCCACATAACACCCGCGCACCTTCAGCCTTAGCCCGTTCTACCTTTCCTTCTACTTTTTCTAATTGCATCATAGATGCCATAGGGCCCATATCGGTTTGTCCATGCATGGGATCACCCAATCGAACTTTTTTTGCTTCATCCACCACGGCTTCTGTGAAATCATCGGCGATGGATTCCATAACAAATACCCGCTCCAGAGAAGTACAGACCTGACCAGCATTGAGCAAACCGCCCCAGGTTGTGCCTCTGGCGGCGATTTCGATATCCACATCGTCACATATAATTATGGGGTCGTTTCCCCCAAGCTCCAAGGATGTTTTCTTCAATTGCTTGGCCGCCATGGCAGCAATTATTTTTCCCGTTTCCACACTTCCCGTAAATGCAATTACCCGTGTGTCTGGATGTTCGACCAGGGCCGCACCCGTATCACCGTAGCCGGTAACCATATTCAGGATCCCTTTTGGTAAATGAGCACAGGCAACTTCCAGCCAGCGCATGATGGCCAAAGGTGTGATCTCGGAAGGCTTTACCACCACTGTATTCCCGGCTGCTAGAGCCGGCGCTACCTTCCAAGCCATTAGCAGCAACGGATAATTCCAAGGTACAATACAACCAACAACGCCATAGGATTCCTTCACCACCATGCTCATGGACCGGGGTGTGACGGGTGCGACCACACGGCCGCGCTGATCCCGCCCGATTTCGGAATAATATTCGAAAATAGAAGCAATCCATTCGATCTCATCCAAACATTCGATAAGAGGTTTCCCGCTTTCATGAGTGATAATTTCTGCTATTTCTCGGTCATGAGCCCGGCTTTTGACCGCCACTTCACGTAGCAGGTCACGCATGTCCAATGATCCCAGTATTTTCCAATTTTTCCAAGCGGATTTCGCAGCAGACACTGCAGCATCCACATCAGAAGCTGAGCTATTTGGTACCTGTGCTATGATTTCTTCTGTGAATGGATTTTCCACATCAAATATGGATCCATCCCTACCATCAACCCATTCGTTGTTGATATAATTTTTATATTTCATGATTTTTAATGGTCTGGAATGACTTTTCTTAATGTTTCAATGAGACTATCAATGTGTTCCCTTTCCGCGATGAGCGGTGGAGATAAGGCAAGAGTATCACCTGTCACTCGCAACAAGGTGTCATAATTGTGAAATGCATCGGTAAACACATCATATCCACGGGACCCCGGTTTCCCATCACGGGGTTCCATTTCAACTCCGGCAATGAAACCAAGATTGCGAATATCAATGATATGATCCGTGCCTTTTAGGGAATGTAATGCTTCTTCCCAGTAAGACGAAATTTCATTGGCATGATCAAACAACCCATCTTCACCATAAACATCCAAGGTAGCAATGAGCGCTGCAGCTGCCAGAGGATGAGCAGAATAGGTGTATCCGTGAAACAGATCAATCACTTTTGGATCTTCCTGCTGATAAGCATCATAGATTTCTTTTTTTACCATGACGGCGCCCATGGGAACTGTTCCGCTCGTTAATCCTTTCGCACACGTGATCATGTCTGGTTCGATACCGAAGTATTGGGCCGCAAAGGGTGCACCTAATCGACCAAACCCTGTAATCACTTCATCAAAAATGAGCAAGATGTCATGTTCTGAACAAATTCCCCTGATTCGCTCCAAGTAACCTTTTGGAGGAATCAAAACACCGGTGGAACCAGCCACGGGCTCTGTGATAAATGCAGCAATCTTGTCTGCGCCGTGTTTCTCAATCACCCTCAACAGATCATCGGCTAATTCTTTTCCCCAATCCGGCTGACCTTTGCAAAAAGAATTTTTTTCCAGATTATGGGTAGCACAAATGTGCTCTACGTTTGGAAGAAGAGAGAAATGTTTTTTGTTGAGATGTAGCCCACCAACGGAAATTCCACCAAAGCCTACACCATGATAGGCTCTCTCCCTACCCACCAAAATTGTTTTTTCTGAATTGCCTACATGTTGCTGATAACCTAAAGCAATCTTCAAAGCTGTATCCACAGACTCAGATCCGGAATTTGTGAAGAATGCATATTGAAATTGACTAGAAGGCGCAATGGACAGCAATTTTTCCGCAGCCTCAAATCCCAAAGGGTGCCCCATCTGAAATGAGGGAGCAAAGTCTAATTTTGCTGCCTGATCCTGAATAGCATGTACAATCTTTTCATGGCCATGGCCGGCGTTGCAGCACCACAAACCGGCAGTACCATCCAACACGGGTGTTCCATCTGGTTTTCTGTAATACATCCCTTTTCCTTCATTCATCATTCGAGGCGATGCTTTAAAATCCCGATTTGCAGAAAAGGGCATCCAGAGATGTTCCAGATTATTCTGTATCATATACTATATTCCCTAAAGTTTTGATACTGCCAAACTAATTTTTCAATGCGGCAGTTGGTTTGGGTACCCAGTGCCCACGACCACCCGCAAGTTCATCATCAAAGGTCGTAGGGATGTTGCCCTGCTCACTAAGTTCCCCCCAAGTCAGATGCTCACTACCATTGTCCTTTTTAACCATCGTGATGCATTCCTCCACCGGGCATACCAGCGCGCAAAGATTGCACCCGACACAATTCTCTTCAATGATCTCAGGAATTCGTATTTCCCCGTTTTTGTTTAACTGGATGGCTTGGTGCGCACCATCCTCGCAAGCGATAAAACATAATTCGCAACCGATACATTTATCTTGGTCAATCTCAGCGATGATCTGATAATTAAGATTGAGATCTTTCCATTCCACCACATTAGGGAGGGCTTTCCCAATAAAATCATAGATCGTATTATAGCCTTTGTCCGCCATGAACTGGATAAGTCCCGTTTCCATTTCTCTTACGATTCCAAAACCATAGTGCATGACCGCCGTACAAACCTGGACAGAGGAAGCACCCAGCAGTAGATACTCGACCACATCCCGCCAGGTTTCAATGCCCCCGATGCCACTGATGGGCACCTTGTTCATTTCAGGATCATCAGCCAATTCACGGACCATGTGGAGGGCAATTGGTTTCACAGCAGGACCGCAATAGCCTCCGTTGGTACCCTTTCCATCCACAGACGGCAAGGGGGCGTAATTTTCAAGATCAATCCCAACGATGCTCTTAAATGTATTGACCAGTGAAATTGCATCCGTACCTCCTCGGACACCGGCGCGGCCAGGCTCGCGGATATCGGAAATGTTGGGTGAGAGTTTTGTAATGACGGGCTTGGTTGCCGCTTCCATGACCCACCCCACGATTGTTTTAAGCACTTTTGGTTCTTGACCAACCGCAGAACCCATTCCGCGTTCGCACATTCCGTGAGGACAGCCAAAGTTCAGTTCAAAACCATCCACACCGGCGTTCTCACAATCCTTAATGATTTGTTCCCATTCCTCTTTTGTTTCCACCATCAGCGAAGCAATTACCGCGTGATCAGGGAAATGTTTTTTTACTTCTGATATTTCATCGAGATTATCTTTTAATGGACGGTCTGTAATCAGTTCAATATTGTTGAACCCCGCCATGCGTGTGTCCCGATAATTAATGGAACCATACCGGCTGGAAACATTCACGATGGGAACACCCAGTGTTTTCCATACGGCTCCTCCCCAACCAGCGTCAAACGCCTTCATGACCTGGTAGCCGCAATTGGTCGGTGGCGCACTGGCCAGCCATAAGGGGTTAGGGGCTTTAATTCCTGCAAAGTTTATTGATAAATCAGGCATATTAAATTTCCTCGCTTAATGTTTAGAGTTTAACCATTGATCGATTCCAATTGCTGCTGCTTTTCCATCGTGGGCTCCATTAACGACCTCTGCGCCGCCATTCACAGCATCACCGCCTGCAAAGTACTTTGGGTTACTGCACTGGAAGGTTTTCTCATGCACGCTGATCCTATTGCTGGGGTCCAATTCAAGCCCGCCTATCAGCCCAAGGAAGTTGGCCATTTTGGCCTGACCAGTGGCCTTGATTACCAAATCGCAATCAATGATGAATTCGCTTCCTGCAATGTTTTCCAGTTTCCCGTTCCTTGTTTCAGTTTTCAGGAATTTAACTCCCGTAGCTTTTCCATTTCCTTCAATCTCGATTGGCTGGATATTGAACATGCCCCGTGCCCCTGAATTGATGATGGTTTCATATTCGAAAGTGTAGGCACCCATTTGTTCTTTGGAACGTCTGTAAGCAAGAATAACATTCTCGGCTCCCATACGAGCAGATTCGGAGGCTGCGTCCATGGCGGTGTTACCACCTCCCAGTACAACCACACTGTCAGGTACGCACACCTCGTGGTGTTTCATCCGCAGCTCCTCGATGAACTCAACAGCACCAACGACGTTTTCAAAGTTCTCGCCTTTCAGGCCCAATGAAGCTGTTGGGCCGACGCCAACTCCCAGGAAGATAGCGTCATATTTCGCTTCCAGCTCATCCAATTGTTCCTTGGATTTGATGGGCGTGTTGTATTTAATGTTGTGGCCAAGTTGCTTTTGAAGGTAGTCCATTTCCTTAAGTGCTTCCTCATTGGTGATCTTGTACGGTGCTGTCCCAAAGACTGTCAATCCCGAAGGTTTATCTTTCGCTTCAAAAATATCCACATCATAACCAAGGGTTCTCAACTCACAAGCGCAGGCAATCCCTGCTGGGCCTGCCCCGATTACAGCCACTTTTCGGTTGTTATGCTCACCCGCCCTGAACAATGGAGTATCGTTTTCGATAACATGGTCAGTTGCATAGTTCTGCAGTCGACCAATCTCTATTGGCTTTACGTTTTGCACGGTGTATACGCATGCGCCCTCACAGAGTACATCTGTTGGACACACTTTCCCGCAGGCATTACCCAGCCAATTGGCGTCAAAAATAGTTTGGGCGGAACCTTTAACATTTCCAGTGTGGATTTGTTTAATGAACAGCGGTATGTCAATTCCGGTAGGGCACGCTTTTATGCATGGGGCATCATAGCAAAACAGGCAGCGTGAACTTTCGTAGAACGCTTCTGTTTGGTTCATCAAGGGTTTCTTCTGAGCGAAGTTTTCCTCGAATTCCTCTTCGTTCGTTGGTCTTTGGAATTCCCCCATTCTTACAGTTCTACAAGTTCATCATAAGTTTCCGGCCTGCGATCACGGAAAAACTGCCATGTGGAGCGGACCTCATCAATCATGTCCAAATCGAATTCGGCTACCAACAGTTCATCTTTCTCGCGGGATGCTTCTGCAAATATTTGTCCTCTTGGATTCACAAAATAGGACGTACCGTAAAACTCACCCAAGTCCCACGGTTTTTCCGTTCCAACCCGGTTGATGCAACCCATAAAATATCCATTCGCTACGGCATGGGCGGGCTGTTCCAATTTCCATAAGTATTCACTTAACCCGGCTACAGTTGCGGAAGGATTGTATACGATTTCAGCTCCGTTCAATCCGAGGCACCTTGCCCCATCTGGAAAGTGCCTGTCATAGCAGATATAGACTCCCACTTTTGCATATTTTGTTTCGAAAATAGGGTAGCCTAGATTACCAGGTTTAAAAAAGAATTTTTCCCAGAAACCCGCTGTATGCGGAATATGATTTTTCCTGTATTTCCCCAAATAGGATCCATCGGCATCAATCACAGC
>DCMX01000214.1:0-292 GCA_002321855.1 Fidelibacterota bacterium UBA1611
TTCTCCGACCTCAGCTACATCAACCGAACCATCGAATTTCTCGATCTGTTCGCGAAGTAGGCGGGTTAATTGATCAGTTTGTATATCCATAATTTCCTAATTATTTTACTATGTCAGCAGTTCCGCTCGGAGCGTCTGCAATTGATTCCAGACAGTTGCGTCCAAGAATGTATTTTCGATTCTAAGTCTGATCCCGCCAATTAAAGAAGCATCCACATCTAAAGACAGATCAGTATCTTTTCCAAGTATCTGATCCAGCGATGATTTCAAGGAAGATTTTTCATCTTCACTG
>DCMX01000214.1:630-1551 GCA_002321855.1 Fidelibacterota bacterium UBA1611
AGCACTAGCCACAGTACCTTTCACGGAAATAATATTTTTCCCTTCTTTATATCGACGGTTAAACAGGTTGGTTACATCCTGCAAAATAGCGGAAGACTGCCTCCCTTCTATATGCGAGAGCAGTTCACCTACCAATGGATGACCTGAATCACCCATCACATTATTCAGAATGGTGGTTTTATCCTCGCCAGAGATTCGTTTTGATTGAATAAACACACGAAATTGGGAATCTGTTTTCACCAAGATGTTCAATGTGTTTAATCCACTATGAACTGAATCCAATATATTATTCTGTTCTGAAACCGAATATAGTGCATTGGCAAGACGTTTTGTGGTTTGTTTACGCGTCATTATCCTTTTAGATGCTGAATGGAGTCTTCAATTAAAGCTTGATTATCTTCTTTGGACAGATTCTTTTTAATGACCTTTTCAGCCACCATCATAGTCAAACTCACCACTTCCTGGCGAATTTCATGAATGGCTTTTTCTTTTTCAACATTGATCTGTTTTTGGGCGTCTTCACGAATTTTATTCGCATCTTCACCCGCCTGAACCATAACATCAGCCTTAATCTTTTCAGCTGCTGATTTCGCATCTACACGAATAGTTTGAGCTTCAGATCGGGCTTTAGCCATAATCTCTTCAGATTCAGCGTTGAGCCGTTCTAATTCTGTTTTGGCTTTTTCAGCATCTTCCAAGGAAGATTTGATGGTGTTTTCCCTGGATTCCAATGCAGTAAGCAGGGGTTTCCAGGCAAACTTTGCCAAAACATAGAACAGGATCAAAAAGGTCAGGATCGTCCAAATGAACAGACCCGGATCTAATTGGACTAACGGGTTCGGAGTACTCGCGCTCCCATGAGCCTCTGTGGACTCATGGAGATCATCGCCTCCGGGAATTCCCCAAATTTGATCCATAATT
>DCMX01000214.1:1938-3019 GCA_002321855.1 Fidelibacterota bacterium UBA1611
AGAATTGCAACACCTTCAAGAAGAAAGAGTGGCAAGTTCACGGCACCAGTGATCTTATCAGCGGCTTCCGGCTGACGGGCAATTCCTTCCGCTGCAGCGGCGGCAAATTTGCCAATTCCAAGTCCGGCTCCAATGACTGTGAGCCCTAATCCTACAGGCACAAATAAGGTTGCTTCCATTGTTTATATCCTTTTTTTATTAATGATGAACATTAATTGCCATTCCAACAAATACAGCTGTAAGTAAGGTAAATACATATGCCTGTACAAGAACGACAATAATTTCGAGTGCTGAAATAGCGACAGAAATAGGGACGGCGACAAATGCCACACCAACTCCTGCTATTGTACTATGAAACATTTCGCCAAAAATGGCCATGAGAGATAAAAGTGCCAACAGTGCAATATGCCCACCTGTCATGTTGGCTGCCAAACGCATGGTTAACGCGAATGGCTTCACAAAAAGTCCCATCAATTCAATGGGAATCAAAATAATATAAACGGGCCATGCCAATCCATGGGGTGCCAAATTTTTCCAGTGATTAATAAAACCGTGAGCCATGGTTCCCGCAGCCATGATCGAGAAAAATGTGATGGTTGCCAATGCTCCCGTCACATTGAAATTTGCCGTAGCAGTAACACCGCCATGAAGCAAGTTATTTAGAAAATTATGGGAATCTGATGCTGGAACACCCAGGACAAAACGGTTAAATGCACCCAGGACATCAAAAATGGGAACCATTCCGATCCCATTTGCAAATAAAATAAAAAAGAAAAATGTCAGAACAAGCGGGGTCCAGGTCATAACCCATTTCGGTCCTACATTTGGCTTAACGATGGAATCTCGAATGAATTGGACAATGGCTTCAATACCATTCATCCATCCTGAGGGTGCGGTCTTGTTACTGGATAAAAATTTTCTAACAGGGATAATAACAGCAATCCCAACTAATAAAGCTACAATCCATAACATTAATACATGTTTTGTAACTGAGAAATCTATCCCGAAGAGTGGTGGAATATGATAAAGAGGATGTGATATATCAGAATTGGAAACGTGGTGGATAATGTTTGGTCCAACC
>DCMX01000205.1:0-4046 GCA_002321855.1 Fidelibacterota bacterium UBA1611
CTCTAATCCATCTCGGCGTGCTCTCACGTTGAAAAGAGTCCCCAGAACTTGGATTTCAGCAAGTTCTGTAGAGATAATAAAAGGTAACGGACCCTTTTGTACGTCAAAATAAGCTTCCCCCGATAATTGAACCTTTCGATGGTCACCATTAAAATCTTTTGTATAGGAAAGTCTGCTTTTGGCATTCAAACGAATTGTTGACCCATCCGTCAAGAATACTTTTTTGTCCAATTCCCCCGCATCGGTTATAATGTGTTCTGTATTAAAATATTGATAGGCAAATGGGATGAACAATATTGCCATAACTGTTAGAGCAACAGCATAAGTGATTTGTGGCCGCCAGCTGATCAAATGTTTGGTTGGTAGGGAAAATTTTCGCCCTGTTTTCTGGTCGGATATAGTAATACGTTGCTTAACCTGTAACCAGGAATCATCGCGATTCGGCGGACCTGGCAATGAGATTCGGGAACTATACTTCCAAATGAATTTTTGTTCTTTATCAAGTTTTTTCATAATTAGGTCGAATAACTACAAATCTTTTGACCTGCCGCTATTCACATAATATAAACGGTAGTTTCATCATTTTTACTCATAAATAATTCTTAAGGTTCTTTTTTAATATTTTCAGGGCGCGATAGATTTGATTTTCAACGGTACGGATGCTTAGATTCAATTCTGTTGCTATTTCAGGATTGGCCATGCCATTAATACGGCTGAGAATAAAAATAATACGACATTTTTCTGGGAGTTTGCCATTAACAATACGCTGAATCTCTGCCTGCAATGCATCTGCCTGAATACCAGTCTCAGGATTATCAAAATGAGAGTCTCCATGTTGGGGAACTGAGTTCTTATGGCGTCTACGAACTTCCATATGTCTGAAATGATCGTAGCATAGATTTGAACTGATTCGAGCAATCAGCGAGAAAAAAGATTTGGCTGGCTGTATACTCGCGCGGTTTTTCCAGACCCGGATGAAGGTTTCTTGGGTTATATCTTCAGCAATATCCTCATCACGGACACGGTACACGGTAAATCTAAATAATGAATCATGAAAATCATAAAAGAGTTCTTTGAATGCAGATCTATCAGATGCCCTCACACGTTTTAATAATGATTGTTCTTTACTGTCCATGGTCTATAAGGATTGGGAATTTAAAAGTGATGTCTGTTTGATAATAGGTTCCTGTTTTTCATTTAATGTTGGTAAATAAGCAATAATAATAAGATCATCAGTGAATAATGTAATGGGACAATTATGAGAGAGCAATTTTCAAGAAGAACGTAGCGAAGAATTAATTGTTGTCTTGCTCTTTACCATTTATGGTTGAAACTTCCTTTTTAATGAGTCAGTTATTTTGCGAGAATAATGATAAGATCAAATTATACCTATAGTGGAATGTCCATCAGTGAACACGATTTTATTGTGCCACTGAATTACAATGATCCAGATGGGGAAAAGATCTCGGTCTTTGTTCGTGAGGTATCTATGGATCGGTCATCAGCAAAAGATCTACCGTTCTTGGTGTTCTTCCAGGGGGGGCCAGGGCATGAATCTCCAAGGCCAATCACTAATTCTGGTTGGATAAAACGAGCAACTCAAGATTATCGGGTCTTGTTATTGGATCAGCGAGGTACTGGGAGAAGTTCACCAGTTACCTTTCAAACCATGAAAGGGATGAGTGGCCAAAGAATGGCTGAATGGCTTCAACAGTTTCGCGCAGATAATATAGTGCGCGATGCAGAGACCATCAGGCAAGCACTCATTGGGACTGAAAAATGGTCTATTCTTGGTCAGAGTTTTGGGGGATTCTGCGCGACACATTATTTATCCTTTTATCCCGGTTCATTAGAGACAGTATTCATAACCGGCGGTCTGCCACCCTATAAGGCCCATCCGGATGATATTTACCGCCGTACTTATAAAAGAGTGGAAGAAAAGAATAAATTGTTCTATAACACATTTCCAGATGCGCATGATCATGCCCAACGGATAGCTGAGCATTTGTCAAAACATAATGTTCAACTGCCAAATGGAGATACGCTAATGGTAGAACGTTTTCAACAATTAGGACTCCAGCTAGGATTCAGTGATGGTATGGCAACCTTGAATTTTCTTCTCGAAAGTGCGTTTGCTGGTCAAGAGTTGTCCTACTCTTTCCTTAAGAGTATAATGTCATTGCAGGGTTTTGATACAAATCCCATCTTTACCATATTGCATGAAGCCTGTTATGCGCAAGAATTTGCAACGAACTGGTCTGCATCTCGGATTCGAAAAGAATTTCCTCAGTTTGAAGTGGGGTATGAAGACAATTTTTATTTTACAGGAGAAATGCTTTATCCCTGGATGCTGGATGATTTTCAGACACTAAAGCCATTAAAAAACGCGGCTAATCTCTTGGCTGAAAAAAATGATTGGCCGATCTTGTATGATGAAAAGATTCTCTCAGTAAATAAGGTCCCAATAGCAGCAGCGGTCTACACGAATGATATGTATGTAGATAGGGATTATTCTATTGAGACAGCTGAGATTATCAGAGGAATTGAGATCTGGGAGACAAGTGAATATGAACACAATGGGTTGCGCAGTGACGGAAAAAATGTATTAGATTTGCTTTTTAGTAGGATAAGTTAAATTCCGCTCCGTTTTTCCGAGGTTAACAGATCAGAGAATGAAGAATAGATACAATAAATATTTTGCAAGTATTCTTACGGGTATTTTCCTGTTTGCAGGATGTTCGGCGTTCAAGCCTCCGCAGTACCCTGAAGTGATCTATAATGACCGAAAGCCACTCATATCCGTGACCTATGAATACGGAGAGATTGATATACAAGCATCCTTGGTTTACCCAGGGCTTAGACCGGATGGACTTATAGTACAGGTATTCTCCAGGGGTGACACAATTCGACCATTACTATCTCTTCATCAAGAAGTATCGGATCTTATTCAGGTTTATCTCCCTCAGGGAGTATTTGATATTGAAGATGAAACAAATTTTATAAAAATCATACCACAACACCCGGATTTTGTACCGGTCTGGTCACCCTTTTTAGGAATCGAATTCGGCTCAATAATCCTGGATCCGATATATATCCTACCAGAGCCTCTTAATGTGACCGGAGTGGTAAAAAACCAAATGACAGACAGCATCTTGGCCAATGTGGATGTAGCCATTTATGAATTGGATCAGCTTTTGCAGTTGACCCACTCGGACGCACAAGGGAATTATGCTCTGACCATTCTTGGTGAGTATAAGAATAATGAGGATTTACGGATCATTGCTGGAACTGACCTGATCTTTACTCCTTTCCGCAAAGATATCTTTTTTGGAGAGAGAAAAGATCAAATAGTCAATATTGGTATTGGTCCAAGCCAGACACTTGCTGAAATGGGTAACATCTATATTACGAATAAAGAGAACGTGCATTTTCGTGATGAACCGCATATTGGTGGAACCACTCAATTCTTATTGCCCAAGGGAGAGCCAATAGTTGTACAGTATGTATCCAAAGGACTGTATTTTGGTACTATTGAAATTCCCTTGGAATCTGGGGTCCGTTCCCAGGTGAGCGGATGGGTCACTAGGGATGATACTGATCTTCTTTTCTTTGAGAATATATTCAAAACGGATAATGAAAGTGATCAAGCCCTCTAAACAATTCATGGTCCATTGGATAATGGCAGGTGCTATCTTTGGCCAGATATCCTTATCTGTTAATGCCATACCGGAAAAGGTAGAAGTTATTCTGGATGGAAATTCAATAGGAAATACACCAATACGCAAGAATACCATTACACCTGGATCGCATACTTTTGAGATCGAAAAGAAAGGTTATGCACCCATCAGCTATGACATATTTGTCAATTCATCTAAGGCAATCAATCTGGATTTTTTCATGAACCCTATCTACGATGTCAAATTCAAGACCGAAGAGACAGGACTTATTTTTGAATTGAATGATACCCATCGCTGGGCTGAGGAAACTATAGGTCTGCAATTAGAAGCGGGTGATCATCATCTGCGAGTGTTCAGGATGGAAGAGAT
>DCMX01000205.1:4449-9135 GCA_002321855.1 Fidelibacterota bacterium UBA1611
ATTCCTGAAAAATGAAAGGTATAATTATATTGATCAATTGGGTCTTATGTTTCGGTCTGCTTCATGGTGGCGATTCCTTTCCGACCTTACTTATCATGAATCATATCGAATCAGAATCAGTGGATATTCTTTCAAACTTGAACGAGGATTTTTCTTCGGGTGATCTCAAGTTCAATGGTCCAGAAGATGATTTTTTTTCACCAATAGATAGTTTAGAGAATCCTGCTTCTGGTCGAATGAAACTTGTTCGTACTTTGGGAAATGAATTCGATGTAGACTATGTTCTTTTCAATCAGATCATTGATGACAGTGCCCGGTTCTTACTGGAAGGGCAGATGTATAATACTCGATCTGGTGGAATGGTTCGTAGAAGAATACTCGATGTCACTAATTATTATAAAGGTCAGATGAATGAAATGCGACTCTGGATCGGTGACGTTCTTAATGCTGTGAATAAAGATTGGGCCGAGTATCGGGAAATGATCTTGTTCCCTGATCCCGAGACCATAGTCCATGATAAAACACCTGCAGGCGCTATGGCACGCTCCCTGACTGTTCCTGGATGGGGTCAGGCCTACTCGGGAAAGAACCTATCAGCTATCGCTTGGTTTGGATTGGAATCGTCTCTGGCCGCAACCATTTTAGTTTTTTATTCTAAATACGATAGGTCCAAAAAAGCATTTAATGAGAATACCCTATTATACGAAGCTTCATCAGAGCAGTACGAGTTTGATTATTACCGTACTGAAGGTGAAAAAGCTTGGCAAAGGCATAAGGACTATAATAACTATATGATATATACTGCTGCAACTGCGGGAACATTTTGGGTTGTTAACAGTATCCATGCCTATATCGTGGGTCCACGACCCAAAAAGGATATTCTACAAAAATGGGATATTATTCCCCCTGAAAAATTTCAGGAAGAATGAGAATAAATTTTTATCCTAAAATATTATTCCTTCTTCTCTTATTTGTTTTTTCCTGTAGCATAGAAAAAAAGGCATTTGATAATCCGGTAGATATAGCCGGCGATCAGGCCCCAGACCCACCATATCTATCTTTCTTTCCGAAGTTGCAAACCACATCTGTTGCAGCTATATGTTCTGTAGGTGCTTATATAGTTTTTGATTCTACCCATGCACCACCTTTTGCCGGCGTTCATCTGAATATAGAGTTTGATGGATCGATTTTGGAGATAGATACACTTATCCCAGGCTGGATAGGCCCCGGTAGCATGACGGATTCAAACCAGACCACTCCCTTGTTCACCTATACGATAGATGGAGATATGCTTGATATATTCAGTTACTATCTGGACACAGAAGAGATTTCCATTGACAGTGTGACTCATGTAGCGGAAATATTGTTTAACCCCCTTCAGACTGGCACGACCGAATTGCAGTACGATACTACACAATGCGAAGTGATACAAACAGATGATACCATTATCCAGATCATGGGTTCACGCACTGCCACTATCACGATTGAATGAGACCTAACAGGTTCTTGTTAATTTCAATTCTCTATCTTTCTTCACTTGAAGGAGATGTTTTGTTCAATGAAGGTTTCAATGCGAGTGGGGTATGGCCAGATGGTTGGACCTATGAATTATCTATAGATCCTGATACAGGGGAACCTTTTACCACTCAAAATTGGAGAATAAGCACTGATTGGCAGGATCCTGATCTGGGATACACCCCTCCGGGGGCTGTGTTCGAGTATTATCCCCGGCTCAATGATTTTGATCTTTCTATGGTAACACCTGATATCGATGTGGGTACTAATAATGCAGTAATGGTACGATTTGATATAGCCCTGCATTTCTATAATCCATCAAATGAGACGAATGGAATGAGCATTGAGTATGATGGAGGTGGCGGCTGGATAGAGATCCTGAACTATGAGATCGGCCCTGATGCTGGTTTTGTAGAGATCGATCTTAGAACTGAATCTTTCACTGCGGACATCGATGGAGGGATATTAAAGGTACGCTGGAGAGCCTATGGTACTGATTCGTGGTTCATTAATGCTTGGGTGATTGATAATGTTACAGTATTAACGCTCCCAGAATTTTCATATGTTCATATTGAATCAAATAATGAGGTGGATAATCAGGCTGCCATGGAAGGTGATGATGTCACTCTTTCTCTTACTACCGAAGCTACCTTGGTAGCGCTTCCTTATGTCCAGATGAATGGCAATGAGATAAATGTGGTCGCACTAGGTGGGGGATCGTTTCAATCTCTTTACGTGGTCCAGGATACGGATGAAGATGGTCCATTAGTTTTTTCTGTGGACTTTACTGATATAGATGGTATTGACGCCAGCACGGTAACAAACACTACGGATGGGAGCAGGGTTATAATTGACCGTACTGGACCACCGCCTTTTTCGGTCGGGGATGTTATAACCACTGGAGGAAATGTTTTCGCAGGAAAATGGAATAGTACCAATACGGGTTTGGAGATGGATGTACAGGTACCTGAGGATTCAGCTGTTGTTGAGTTCAATTATTATGCAGGGAACTCTCTTTCGTTCGATGGCTCAAACGATAATGTGATGATACCCGGGGACAACCTTTATCAATTTGATGATCATTTTACTGTAGAAGCATGGATCAAGCCGGATTCCTGGTCTGACTACGAAGGTTTTCTTAATTACGCTATGGATGGAGGGGGAAGTAACCAGGCTGGGTTTGGTTTTGTGTTTTTTGCCACAGGCTGGCGTTTTTATCTAAAAACCGAAGATTATGATGATGATTATGCTACCATGGTAAGTGCTTCAACGCCCGTTGGTCAATGGACCCACTTAGCTGCGACCTATGATGGCACCATACTAACACTTTATCGAAATGGTTCAATAATCGACCAAGCTGATGTCACAGGAGATGTTATCTGGTCGGGGGCGCCAGAAGATGTCCAATTAGGTGCGTTCACCAAACAGGGTACAATAAGATATTTTGATGGAAGCATGGATGAAATTCGTTTTTGGAATGTTGTCCGGACACCATTTCAGATCAAAGGATTCAGAACCACAAGTTTGGAAGAAAATGAGCCTGGTCTAGTGGGATATTGGAAGGCAGATACTGCTACCGGTAGTGTACTCTATGACCAAACAGAGCATGGGAATAATGGAACGATCAATGGTGCTACCTGGGTCACTGGAGATTCACCTCTTAATTTCTCTGAACCTGTTTATGATACGGGTGTAATGGTTGGAGCCACATATCAGTTTCGGGGAAGGGTAAGTACCAATGACCTTGAAGCATTCGGTGAAAAGGATACCGTTACAACCGCTGATGTTGCTGCCATGGTGAAGACCCTATCGGAGGCTCAAGGATCATTCGAGGCTATCACAGGTTTCTCGCATCAGGAGACCGCGTCGATCTCAGCCTTGTTATTTGATCGAGCGGGAAATGTTTCAATAGGGGATATCAGCACTACCGAATTAACAATTGATCTGGTCACAAATGATCCCGACCCGGTCAGTATTGTATCAAATAATATTAATTCTGCCTCTTTGGCCAAGACCGGTGATCTGATCACAATAACTATGTCCTATGACGAGGATGTAAACACTCCGTCAGTTACCATAGAAGGCAATGAATCTTCCGTAACAGTAATAGGTAGTGAACAGTTCAAGAGTGAATATGTATTGACCGGATCTGAACCAGAAGGCATATTAGATTTTGTTATCGAAACAGTTGATTATATGGGTAATCCTGGAGATTACAATACGTCCACGGATGGTTCCCAGGTGATCTATGACAGAACGCTTCCAATACTATCCTTGGTAAACATTGCTTCTAATAATGAAGATACCACATGGGCAAAAGTAAATGATATTGTACGTGTTACATTTACTGCCAGCGAGGCTCTTTCTTCTAACTCAGCTATAATTGTATCACAAGATGCAACAATCACTGATTTGGGGAGTAACCAGTTTCACGCAGATTACACGCTGACAGATTCAGATCCAGAAGGAGAAATATCTTTTGAGATTCTATTCTCTGATCTATCGGCAAATGAAGGGATCCCTGTTAGTATTACTACTAACGATACCAAGGTAATATTTGATCGAACACCACCTGCAGATTTCACTGTTGGGGCTTTGCTTTCAACCGGGGGAAATGAGGTAGAAGATATATGGAACCTTACCAACACCGGTATGGATATTCTTGTACCCGTTGCGGATGATACAACACTAAAAAATGGCACCATCCAGTTATTTGCAAAAGTTGGATCCAATGATTTTGGTTCACTAGGAACATCAGAAGTAATAGTATCCAGCGATTTAAATACAGATAAGGTTATCTCGGTGTCAGGGGAACTGATAGAGGGGTTAACTGGTTTTGAAGAGGGAGAGAATATATATGTTAAAGCGGTAATGATCGATCGTCCTGGTAACAGCACTGAAGGAACCCAGAGCACTACAGAGATCTTGATCGATGAGACCCCTGCAGTCTTAAACCCTATATCCGTAGCATCTAATAATGCTAACACGGCACTGGCGATAGTGGGAGATGAGATCATTCTTACTTTCACTGCCAGCGAGGAACTGACCGAAATATCGGCCACCATCAGTGGACATTATGCATCAGTTTTTTACATTGATGAGGAAAACCAATTCATTGCTGCCTATACAATGGTAGATGGTGATACAGAAGGCATAGTAACATTTAATGTA
>DCMX01000147.1 GCA_002321855.1 Fidelibacterota bacterium UBA1611
GCATTTAGCAGATGACGCCGTTGATTCGGATGAATTGGCTGCAGGAAGTGTAGATAATGCTCATTTAGCGGATGATGCTGTTGATTCAGATGAATTAGCAGCGGGTGCTGTTGATAATGCTCATATAGATGCTTCTGCTGGGATTGCTGTAACTAAAATTGCAGCTATGCCTTATGATTTAGGTTTCACGGGTGGGTTTGATAAAGATCTGGTTAAAGAAGATGTAGCTGTAGCCACTTATGGTGAAATGGTAATGGCTAGAGCTTGTACCATAACTGGTGAAGTTGCTTATGTTGACACGGCTCCTACAGGAGCAACTTTAATTATGGATATAATGAAAAATGGAACAACCATTTATGCTTCTACTAAACCATTGTTTGCTATTAGTGCTAATACGCACACGGTTGGGGTAGCAACAACAACAGCATTAGTATCAGGTGACAGGGTAACTTTTAAAATTACTCAGATAGGTTCTACTGAACCGGGAGAAGGCGTAAGGTTTACTCTTAAATGTAAAACTAACACCAATGAATAGGAATTAGATTATGTTTTTAATTGACACAAAACAAATTGGTAGAAAAGGTGGTCTTCCTAATGCGGATTATCAAATACAGTTTTTACAGATTGCTGGTGGAGGAGGAGGTGGCCCATACACTGGAGCAGGGGGTGGAGCGGGCGGTTATATCAACTCTTACGCTAGTGAAACTTCAGGAGGAAATTCGGTAACGGCTGGTACATATGGAGCTACGACTGGTGTAGTTCTTGCTGTAACAATTGGTGCTGGAGGTGCTACATCAAATTCTCCAAATCCAGGTAATCAAGGCCAGGATTCAACTTTTGGAAATCTTTTATCTAATGGTCAAATTATCACAAGCGATGGTGGTGGTCTTGGAGCTTTTGGTCGAGTCCCTGGATTTCAAGGAGCACCCGGAGGATCTGGTGGTGGTTCATCTAATAATGGCCTAGGAAATGCGCCAATAAATCAGGGAACCCCCGGACAAGGCTCTAATGGTGGAAGAGGCTCTGTATCAGGCTACCAAGGAGGTGGCGGTGGCGGCGGTGCAGGAGCAGTAGGAAGTGACGGAGGAAATGGTTCACCGGGGCCGGGTGGTAACGGACTTTCTTCGTCTATTACAGGAGGGGCCGTAACTCGTGCTGGTGGCGGTGCTGGAGTGACATGGGGTGGAGGATCAGGGGGATCAGGAGGTGGCGGCGGCCAGAGTACTCCCGGAACAGCAAACACAGGTTCGGGGGGTGGAGGCGCTGGTTATCCTTCGATCAATCCGGGTGGTGGTGGTGGAAGCGGTATAACAATATTAAGAATGTTAACTTCTGATTATAGTGGTACTCAATCAGGTGGTTCTGTTGCAACATCTGGTTCAGATACAATCATTACATATACAGGCGTAGGCAGTTATACGGTTACAGCATAGGAGATATTTGTATGGCACATTTTGCCGAGCTAGATGGTGACAACATAGTAATAAGAGTTCTTGTGGTTGATAATGACAAGCTCTTGAAAGATGGTAAAGAAGACGAACAAACAGGGATAGATTATTTAAATTCTATACTTGGCTCTGGTCATACGTGGAAACAAACATCATATAACCATAATTTCCGTAAAAAATATGCAGGGACTGGGTTTGCTTATGATGAAGCAAGAGATGCTTTCATAGAACCATGCCCGTTTCCCTCTTGGACTATAAATGAAGATACCTGTCAATACGAACCACCAATCCCACGCCCAGAAGGACTGCCAATGATGTGGAATGAATCTGAGTTAGCATGGGAAGACGGGGAAGAAAAGAGAAAGGGTTGGACAGTAGAGGAAAGTCCTGATGCATAATTTACATCTGCTTGGAGGATTGCCGAGAAGTGGCATTACTCTTTTATCAGCGATGTTAAATAAAAATACAAATATTTATGTCACGACAACATCACCCTTTGTCGAAATCCTTTGGCGTAATTATGGTTTTTGGTTTGACCCAGACTACATTGATGATACTGGGACAGACAAGATGCAAGATGTAAAAGTTCCATTTTTACGCAGTATTGCTGGGTCTTACTTTAAAGAGCTTACTACAAAACCAACGATAATTGACAAGAGGAGACAATGGCAACACGTCAATAACATAGAAATGTATACAGATATTTATGGTAAGCCTCCAAAAATAATCTGTCCAGTGCGTGACGTTGTTGACATCATCACTTCTTATAAAGTTTTGTATACAAAAAATAATTTACAGTGGAGTTATGAGTCATTAAAAGGTAATAGATTTGAAAACAGTTATCTTGAATTAAAGAATAGTTATAGTAAATATCCTGATTGTTTTCTTCTAGTTAATTATTCAGATATAGTTAATGACCCACAAGCAATTCTAGATCGTATATGTAAATTTATAGGAGAACCTAGTTTTGTCTATGATGCAAAATCACCAATTCAAGCACATGAAAAAGAAGCTGACTACGGTATTAATGGACTGCATACTTTAAGAACAACCTTGTCAGATAGCGGAGATGATGCGAAAGAAATATTAACAGATGATGAATATAATACTTTTTCAAATTGGAATTTTTGGAAGGAGGATTCTTGTATTACAAATGGGACAAAGCCGTTAGTAAAAGCGAATGCGAGTTCTTAATAGAGGATTGTTTAAAGTCAGATGTTAAAAAAGCGTTTACAGGTAAATCAGAGATTCCAGATGACAAAATTCGTAAAACCGATATACGATGGGTAAGACCAGGAAGTTTTATTCAGTATTCTATGATGGGTTTTCTTGCAGATGCAAATTCAAGAATTTTCAGATATGACATTACAGGGCATGAGCAAATACAGTTTGGCACATATAGTAAGGACGATCATTACCTCTGGCATATAGATGTTAAAAGAGATTTCTCGAATCCATCTGGTCGGAAACTTACAACGTCAATTCTTTTGTCTGATCCTAAAGATTTTGAGGGTGGAGAGTTTGAAGTATTTTCTGGTGCTGAAAAACCAGAGCAACCTTTACAATCTCAAGGATCGGTATGTGTAATGGATTGTGTGGATTGGCATAGAATCACACCTGTAACTCAAGGAGTTCGATATAGTTTGGTCATGTGGTCGCATGGTCCAAATTTAAAATGAGAACACATAAAATAAAATTTTCTCATTTTAATCCTGCTTTAACAGAATTGTACCCAGCCGTCCTTGGTAATGATTATGCGATGGATTGGGTTAAAGCCGAGAGAAAAAAATGGCACTCTTATGATGAAAAAATAAAGTCGGAAACATCATCTATTTTAAGATGCCCCGGTATTTTTGAAATGTATTCAAAGGGGTTTTTTATACAACAACCGTATGATATTTCATTTACTCTAAAGGACAATGACATCCAGGTTAGTACTCCTGATTTGATGAGTTTGTTTGATAACAATAGAGTTGTAGGTAGACAACAAAATGAAGTTTTTTTCCATAAACCAAATGAATCAGCAGTTATGCCATTGCGAGAAGGAACGCTGCATAACATAGCCAATATTCCTACGGGATTTCAACTTCTTTCTAGTGTGCCTTTATTAATTTTGCCAGTTCCCTATCCTGACCAATATGAATGGGAATGTTCTACGGGAATACTAGAAACACATAAAAGTGTAGAGGTAAATTTACAAGTGTATTTAAATAATTATAAAGGTGAGAAGGAAAAAACTTGGAAAATAAATGCAGGGGATAATGTAATATTTGCTATTCCATTAACTTCTGATAATTGGGTTATTGAAAATCAATTAACAATAAAAGAAAAGATATGGATTAAAACTTATAACATGGCAGTTTCAAGAAGTAATTTTTGTCCTATGAAGATTGCCGCAAATTATTCGACTATACTGCCAGTAATTAAAAAAAGACTGAACGAAGCTTTTAAAAAACTTTGGAACTAATAATGATTCGTTTACTTTGTTACATAGCAATAATACTAGGTGGTATTTTTTTATTAATGCCAGGATTTGATTTCTAATGACTAATGAATTATTTCATTTTTCTTATTATATTTTTAGTATTTTTAATACCTCCTACACTATTACACGCCGCTGATAGTAATACCGTCAGTTCTTCGACCGTTACTGGCACGACCACGGTAGACCGAACACCAAGTACAGCTGCCTCACCTAACGTAATCATAAACAATCAAGATGTATGCACTACCGGTATTAGCGGTGCAGCTCAATCTGCATGGTTTGGTATTTCGATGGGTAAAACCATTAAAGACGAAAACTGTGAGAGATTGAAACTTGCACGTTCGCTATATGGTATGGGTATGAAAGTAGCTAGCGTTAGCTTGATGTGCCAAGATACTAGAGTGTTCCAAGCTATGGAAATGGCCGGTACCCCATGTCCTATTGACGGTAAGATAGGAGAAGCAGCTAAACAGATCTGGGATAAAGAGCCTTATAGACGTCCTGATTACCAGGAATGGCGGAATAAACGAGAGAATAAGGATAAGGTTAAAAAATTAGATACCTATCATAGTGATGAGGACCCAAATTGGGATGAAGACTACTAAACTAATCATATTTTTAGCTACTATTCTTTTAGTTCAAAATGCATTTGCAGATACAGAAACAACTGTTGATGTAACAGAGAAAGATGCAGGTGCTACGCATGAATGTACTAGAACTGGTGGTCAATGTGGAGCTGATCCTCGTACTGATATTTGGTCAGATGGT
>DCMX01000011.1:0-2189 GCA_002321855.1 Fidelibacterota bacterium UBA1611
GTGATAGGAATACCAAGTGCCCTCTCCCATACCATCTGAGCTATCATTCCCATGGCACGGGAAATACTGAACAGTACCGTATAGTAATTGAACTGTTTCAATCCATAATAGTAGAGCAACGACCCAGAAGCAGCATCTACATTGGGCCAGGGATTCTTAGCTTTCCCCTGTTCTCTAAGAACCTCTGGAGCAACCTCGAACAGTCTGGTCACAATATCGAATATATCATCATCATGTATATGTTCTTTCCCGAAATCGATGAACGCAGTGAACCTTGGATCAGGGCACCGAAGAACAGCGTGCCCGTATCCAGGAATTACCCGTCCGCTATTAAGACGTTCCCAACAAAATTCCCGTAATTCTTTCCTTGTCGGTGTACCAGAAAAATGGTCACGGATCCTTAGTACGAATTTTAAACATTCCTGATTGGCCAAACCGTGCAATGGACCCGCCAAACCATTTAAACCGGCGGACACAGCATAATAGGGGTCGGAAAGTGCTGATGCCACAGTATGGGCGGCGAACGCACTAACATTTCCACCCTCATGGTCACAATGCAGCATGAAGTATAGCTGCATCAATTTATGAAAATTGCCTGATGGATCGGGGATATCGATCAAGTGAACAAAATTACCTGACCAATCCAAACTGGGGTCTGGATCAATTCGGTCACCCTTGCCAAATCGCATGCGATAGATCCCCGCACCCAGTATAGGTAATTTTGCTAAAAGTCGGATACCATCTTCAAGTATATGTTCCCAATATTCTGATTTTGCCATTCCTTCATCATATTTTTTACGGAAAACACTTTCATGCTGCATCGCCAGAATTCCAAGATTGAACATGGTCATGGGATGGCTATCTGCGGGAAGGGTTTCCAATAAGGTCCAGACATAATCCGGGATCTTGAGATGTTTTGAATATTCTTGTTGTAGATCAGCTAACTCTTCAGGATTCGGAAGATGACCTGTTAATAGTAGATAGAATACTTCTTCCGGAAGTATATGGGTGATCTCTAACAGCGGGTTACCGCGAATGATCAGTCCCTGATCCGGCGAGACAGATGATGTATCACACACAAAGGCCTTAATACCCCGCAACCCAGAATAAGCCTGTGACACTGATACCGTACTGATCTGGGATTCTCCATTTTTTTGGATCAGATCTTTTATATCTTTTTTTACCTCTGGTATTTGGCTCATCAGCTCTTGTTTTAATAAAGTCATATTGATTCCCTGCTATTTCTCAAAGCAGCGTGTTACTAATCCTGAATAGACCTTCGGAAAGAAAAATGTTGATTTTTGCGGCATGGTCTCCCCTGACTCTGCTATATTGAATACATCTTCCAACGAAGGTGGATTGACAAAGCAGGCCACGCTATAATCACTTTTCTTTTTCAACATTTCCGAAACAGGTTTGTTCCCACGCAAATAAGAAACGTGCTTTTGGTGTTCTTGATCATTTGTATCAACATTGAAAACCGAACCTAACACAAAAAGATGTAAAATATTTGTGTTCAGTTCACGCAGTGTTTGAATAGAGTCAGGTAACATTGTTTTCAATTTGTTCCAACCGCTGAAATTTAGTAATAAACCTGTATCTGATTCCCGGTGGTAAAGACCTAACATTCCCTTTCGCTCTGGTTCAGAATCCATATGAGCCAGTAAGGCATCAACACCATCCAAACTTTCGACCTGGAACAATGTTTCGAGACGTGCTTTGATCTCATCAATATTTATTTCTATCCCTGATAGTAATCGATGTGTTGGTAATATTTGCATCCCGCTATTATTACTATTTACAAGGGTCACCATGACACGAGAAGCATCATCCGACCCAGGATGTTCTAAACGATATCGAAGAGCTGTTTTATAACGATGATGTCCATCCGCGATCACCAATGTTTTATCCATCATTCCTGATAAAAATTGATCGATCTTATCTGGTTGTATCACTGGCCAGACCTGATATTGAACATCATCCAATCTCACATCGATTACGGGTTTATCCACTATGGTCTCATAAATATTCTCTATGATCATTTCTTCATCCCGGTAGCACATGAAGATCTGTCCAGTATTGGCTGTCGTAGCTTCCATTAACCGCAATCGGTCATTCAAATGTTTTTCAATGGTTTTCTCATGAGGTAACACAACGTTCCCAAGTTCCGTGAGCTGAATACTACAGAT
>DCMX01000011.1:2601-7448 GCA_002321855.1 Fidelibacterota bacterium UBA1611
TTTTTTTCCATTGATCCAGTGTGGATGAAGCGTTCTCATATCGGCCATTTCCCGGTGAAGGATTTAGATTAATACGGATATAATTGTAAGAAGAACGATCATAATATATATTCTGTTCTTCAGGAGCAATGACATCATAGGGTGGGACAATGACATCTGAGTAATCATTTATGATATCACTATTATATCTCCAGCCTTTAAAAGGGAATATTTTTGCCAAAATGAAGTCTATTAGATCAAAAGGTCGAACTTGACCATAAATCAATAAAGTTTACGTGCTTCTTCAAGATCTTCTATAAAATCGATCTCAAGACATGGGAGATCAGATACATCACTATAATATACATCTATCTCTGATAATAGTGGATGAATGCCAGCTTCAAAATAATCAGATCTGCCGCCAGCATCTATCAAATTCTCCAGCGATCCTGAAAAACGGAGGTTGAATTCCTTAGATAATTTTGCGACCCCGATAAACTCTCCCAAACAATTCTCTTCGATCAATTCTTTACCGATGGCAACGATTCTTTGGTTTTTACTCTCAATGACCTTTACTTCTTCCCTGCCGCATGTTTTAACATCCACCGCTAAGACCGTTCCTTCATTAGAATCCACGATACGGTTCAATAGTTCTTTTGGATAGATCACATCAGCATTCATCAATAGCGAAGCATCAGAGCAAAGCATATCCCTGCCTAAATAAACAGAATAAGCTGTGTTGGTTGCGAAAAAATGGTGATTAATTATAAAATTAAAATTCAGATCCGGGAAGGCATTGTTCAAATGATCGGTCAACATCTCGCGATAGTATCCAACAACCACTGTAACATCTGTTATTCCAATGCTTTCAAGCGCCGATAACTGATGGTCGATAATGGGTCTACCACCGACCTCTAAAAGACACTTGGGGGTTTCATATGTTTCCGGATACAACCGTCGGGAGACACCCGCTGCCAAAATAAATGCTCTCATTATGGGAATAAAATTACCGGGCGATCTACAAAATTCATATGTTCAATCCACAAGACGTGATCGCTTTCAGTAAACGTTCTGAGGCACAACCATCCACCTTGCCAAGGAATCTACGTTCAATATCTTTGTTCTTATGCCGGTGTTGGTCATCTTTTTCCAAAACATCGGTGATCAATCCAAGCAGTTGACCAGGGGCAGAACAATTGTACATAAAATCAGCTTCTATCATACGATCCTTATCCATTCGACGATCTAAAATTTGAGGGAAAAGAAGATGCTTTAGGCGGGGTGAGTAATAGGCAGTATGGATAATGGGCTTATCCCAGGGTAGGAATTCAAAAAGGGTAGATGAAAAATCGGATACCAATAGATCGGCAAGGGGAAAAAGGTCCAGAATATTTACCTTGTCAAATCCGACCAAGGTTAATCTTTCCAGCTTTTTTTCCATGCTCAACAACTTTTCTTTCAGTGGTAGATACTTCGGCATGGTCCAATTGAACTGATGTAGCTTTATCATTACATTCATCTCTGATACCAGATCAGGGATGATCGGTATGGTCTTCTTCAATGAAGAAGGATAAAAGGTAGGAGCATATAAGATTGTGGGCTTAGCCGGTTCAAATCCCATTTCTTGCTGGCAGGACCGTTTTTCATCATGTGTGAGCTGAGGAAGATGGTCTAACTTGATGAATCCGCTGTCAACGGTCGTATATCCAAGATCTCCCAATTTTTCTGCCCGAAGAGATGATTCTACCGCGATCAGGTCTATCTGATCGGTCAGGTCAGTATAGTATGAGTTTTTCAAACCGATCCCATGATAGATCATTACCACAAATGAATCATTGCCAGCAATCCTATTAAGGGATGTTCTATTTCCAATAAAGATCAGTTCAAAGTTCTCATTTTTTATGATTCGGCAGCGCTGGGGTTCATAGTTTGCTTGGATCGTTTCTACCCCAAGCCGATCCATGTTCTCCTTAAAACCATCCTTTTCGTGACGAGATAATGATTCACAGATCGACCCATAAAGCTGATCATGTCCGCGCATTCTCAATAATTTTATCATTGGTTCAAACTGGGGCAAATAATATAAATGCTGGTGCTCAAAAAGAATCTTCATATAGGTACAATTCTTCGGATCTGTCGTCTTTGGATCCAGTTAGGACTTTTTGTCTTTAATCCTCCCAGGCTGTCGTTAGATAAGATCTCATCAATAGTATCTATTAACCTTTCTGACGATCTTCCATCTGAGTATGGATGTAGTTCCTGACATAATTCATTTCGCACACTGGATAATTCGGTGGGATCATGGAATGAGCGTGTCAATGCACCAAACAGCTCTTCGCTATTACGGATATCAATTCCTTTTTCAAGCCTACTAACAGCACGCCAGGTCACGATCGGTCTATCCAACAAAAGAAATTCATATGCGACCGAAGAAGTATCTGTCAATAGTACATCCGCTGCTTTCATATAAGGGATAATATTTGGTTCCTTGACAATAATGAAATTCTCGGTTTGCAATTGCTCATACTGTTCTATGATATCTCTCTTTTCCAGATCATGGAATTTGATGACCCATTGCCAATCCTGGGCTCTGAGAGCATTTATTGCATTAAATAAGTGTGGTGCTGAATTATGCTTTGGTGAAAATGTCGGAGCATAAAGAATTACATCTTTTTCAGGGTTCAGACCAATGGCTTTTTTATTTTCAGGTAAAGAACAATTCTCATGGAAGAGATCGAGCTTCGGCCACCCTGTCTCTCTAACAAGAAAGGAGTTATGCTTCTCAGCCAATGAGTTAAAACGCTCGGTCATCACTGGTCCGGGAGTACAATATAGATCAAAAAAGTCGGTAACACGATAGTGACCTCTTTTCTCTTCCCCAAGACCATGGAAGACCTGTACTTTGAGCCCTGGCCAAAAATCAGGAACAACATTTCCAGGTACTATTACTGCATCAGGGTCATATTCTATGACCGTTCGAGTTGAATCAAGCTGTTTATTGGGGAATTCAGATCGTTTGGCAGTACTGGCGGTGTACCACTTAACACTATATCCTTTTTTCTCAGCGGCATTCTTTATAGGAATCAATACAGAAAAAGAATACGGTTTCGTGACAAATAATAATAATTTCAATGTCAGGTCCTGAATCTTCCCAAGCGGTTAGAAGTATATTCATGCATCCGATCAAACTTATGAACCTTGTTCATCGATACAAAATATTGTATTACCGACACTAAACAGATGCGACTTTCAGGTCAACCAATTTTCATTGTTGGGTGCGAACGGTCGGGAACGACCATCCTAAGGCTTATGCTAAATGAGCATTCTCGAATCGCACTACCGCCCCAAACAAAATTCTCACGGAAATTGTATAAACGAAGATTAATGTTCGGAGACCTGCTGAAGAAAAAAAATCGGAAAAGGGTCATTAAATGGATGCTGGAAAGAAAAAGCAATACCAAACTGACGGATCTTCAGCTTAAAGACAGACTTTTGGTGCAAATATGGGAAAAATGCGCAACTCTGGGTGACATGACCGCCACTATTTTTCAGCAATACTCCTTAAATCGGAACAAGCCAAGATGGGGGGATAAACGGCCTTATTACATTAGATATATTGCTCAACTTTTAAGACTATATCCTGATGCCCGTATCATTCATGTCATACGTGATGGCCGTGATTGTGTTGCATCCTTGAAAAGGATGCCCTGGTGGAAAAAAAGTACAATCTATTCTATGCTTAACTGGCGTCACGCTATTCGAATGGGTTCAAACGCGGTAAATGTTCACAAGGATCAGTTCATGGAGATCCGCTATGAGGACCTCATCAACGAACCAGAATCTCAATTAAGGCAGATATGTGAGTTTCTGGATGAACCGTACGAACCAGCAATGATGAATTTCCATTTGAATGCAGAACAAAATATCCCAGAATACAAGAGACCATGGCACTATAGAACATCTAAACCTTTATCAGCAAAATTCATTGGACAATGGCGGGAAGAGTTATCCGAGAATGAAGTGCATCTATTGGAATGGTGCGCACGAAAAGAGCTAAAGAAATGGAACTATCACATTGGGGAAATACATTTTGTCAACCCTAAGATCTTGGTCCATTATTGGATACAATATATTAGGTTTTATGGTTCAGTTGGATTGGAGCGGATAATGGATAGATTGATCGATCTATTGTACTACCATCCTCTTTCATACAAACGATCTGAATAATTATTCGTTTCTGAACAGATCTTTTGCCCTTTCAAGATCTTCCCGTGTATCGATCTCATACCAGAGTTGATCAGCAAACGAGATCGCTTTCATAGATAGGGCCTGTTGCTCTATCGCTTCAGCAAATGCTTCCTCATAATAAGATTGATGCTTCCCTCGCGCTAAGAATCGTTTCACTTCTGATCGAACAATCTTATTATGGGTTGATAGACTAAAGCAATAAATGTTAACTGTTTTATAAAGCGGCTCTGATCCTTGATTTTGAACCTTATTAGATCTCAAGTACATCATTCTTACAAAATGGTCCTCATCGAGCGTAACAACCGTGCCATCCATGTGATCTTGAAGTGGGGAGATGGCCATAGAATCAACGTTGTGCATTCTGCTTATTGCATCATCTGTGTATATTAGATCTCCTTCCAACAGGATATAATCAGTATCGATATATGGGACAGCAAGATCAAAGGAAACCAGATTATTGGTCGTTGACCAGTCCGGATTGAGAACATAGCATATTTCCATTCCCATATAGGATGATCCATAATGATCTTGGAATGATCCTGATCTATAACCTATTACTAGAATAACCTTTTTTACCCCCAATCTTGATAACTGGCGCAGGGATCGGGTAAGCAAAGGTA
>DCMX01000244.1 GCA_002321855.1 Fidelibacterota bacterium UBA1611
GGATGAATTAGGTTATACTGGTACAAAATTTGGATGCGGACGTGGATTATGCGGTGCATGTACCGTACACCTTGATGGAGAAGCGACTCGATCCTGTATGACCACAGTTGAATTTGCCGAGGACAGTGAAATCACAACTATTGAAGGTTTATCCGAGGATGGTACGCACCCAGTACAGCAGGCTTGGTTCGAAGAGGACGTACCACAATGTGGTTATTGCCAATCGGGTCAAATTATGACTGCCGTTTCTTTTTTAGATAGGAATCCAAAGCCTACCGAATCAGATATTGATTCGGCCATGAAAATGAATATCTGCCGTTGTGGTACATATCCAAGTATTAAAAAAGCAATAAACCGTGTTGCCGATAAACAAGTTAGTGCCGATGAATAATATAATGGATAGACGGGATTTTATTCGAGTTGTTTCCACAACAGGATCTGGTCTGGTATTGGGCCTCTATTTACCCTTTACCAACAAGCTGAATGGGAAAACTAAGGCTGCCACTATTTTTGAACCGAATGTATGGATCAAAGTTCATCCCGATAATTCAGTGCTTATTATGGTTGGTAAATCTGAAATGGGGCAGGGCGTTTTAACCTCTCTGCCTATGATCATTGCCGAAGAAATGGATCTAGACTGGTCAACAGTAAAAGTTCAACAGGCACCTGCAGATAAAGATAAGTATGGTTCACAAATGACTGGTGGTAGCCGATCGATTGCAAGTTCATGGGAAAAACTTAGGAAGGCTGGTGCCACTGCACGGGGAATGATGATTTCAGCAGCAGCAAAAGAATGGGGTGTGCCAGCAAGTGATTGTATGACAAAGGCTAGTCACGTCATACATAATATGAGCAATAGAAAAATGTCCTATGGCTCATTAACAGAAAAAGCAAGCCAGGTTCCTATTCCCAGGAAAGTATCACTGAAAAATCCCAACCAATTTTCCATTATTGGTAAAAATATAAAAAGAAAGGATACCCAGCCCAAATTAAATGGGAAGGCCCAGTTTTCTATGGATGTGCAGCTGGAAGGAATGGTATATGCTACTGTTGTGCGCTCGCCAGTATTTGGTGGAAAATTAAAAAGATTCGACGAAACAAGTGTTAGCGACATCCAAGGTGTGATAAAAATATTTGAGATTGAGAATGGTTTAGCGATTGTAGCTCGCTCCATTTGGGTTGCGATCAAAGCGGGCAAAAAGTTAAAGATCACTTGGGATAAAGGTGAGAATGATGCACTTGATAGTAACAAGATAAAAAAACTGCTCGTTGAAAAGAGCAAAAAACAGGGTGCTATCGCGCACAAAAAAGGTAATGTAAAAAAAGCCATTAAATCATCTGATAATCAGGTTGAAGCTGTGTACGAATCACCGTTCCAGGCCCATGCAACAATGGAACCGATGAATTGTACAGCCGATGTGCAAAAAAATAAATGCCGAATTTGGGCAGCCACCCAAGCGCCTAACCGGGCACAAAAAAAAGCTGCAAAAATCACCGGACTTCCTGTTGAAAAAGTTGAATTGAATGTGACTTACTTAGGCGGTGGATTTGGGCGAAGAAGTATGAATGACTTTGTAGATGACGCGGTTGAAATTTCTAAGGTAATGAAAAAACCTGTTAAGATGGTTTGGACTCGTGAAGAAGATATGCAGCATGATTATTATCGACCTACAAGCTTGCATGTCATGAAAGGTGCAATTGATAATAAAAATCATTTAACGGCATGGACGCACCGTGTTGTTGCACCTTCAATATTATTCTCCCAATTGGTAAAAATGCCGTTCCCATTTAAAGAAAAACTTGATATTGTTTCGGTCGAAGGCGCAAAAAATATTCGATATGATATACCTAACATTTTGGTGGATTATAAAATGGCTAACACGCCTGTTCCGGTGGGTTGGTGGCGCTCCGTGTATGATTCCCAGAACGCATTCGCCAATGAATGTTTTATGGATGAATTAGCGGAAGCTGCTGGAAAAGATCCCGTTGAATTCAGATTGGAACTATTGCCAAAATCTTCCCGCGAAAGAAATGTATTAAATCTGGTGGCTAAAAAAGCTAATTGGAAGGCCTTTAATAGCGGATCATATTACCAAGGTGTATCGTTCCACAAATCGTTTGGAACCTATGTGGCCCAAGTGGCAAGGGTGTCTGTCAAAGATAATATAATTAAAGTTAGTGAAATACACTGTGCAGTGGATTGTGGCATAGTTATAAACCCCTCGATTGTGGAAGCTCAGATATCCGGGGCGATTATTTATGGATTATCGGCTGCCCTTAAAAGTAAAATCACGTTAAGTAATGGGCGTATTGACCAAAGTAACTTTGATGACTTTGATGTGTTACGGATGGATGAAACACCAAAGATACATGTATATTTGATTGAAAGTGATGCGGCGCCCACAGGTGTTGGCGAACCAGGATTACCGCCAGCTGCTCCCGCAGTGGCTAACGCAGTCTATGCAGCCACAGGTAAGCGCATCCGAAGTCTGCCAATTAAATCAAAAGATCTATAAGTATAAATTTTTTATATAGTTTAAGAATCTAGTTTGAATATTTCTGCAACAATTCTTGCTGCGGGCTCTTCTCAAAGAATGGGAGGCATTAATAAATTATTATTGCCATATAAAGGTGAAGCAATAATTAAAACAGTTTGTCAAACTTTAATTGATTCTTTTTTAGACCCTGTATTTGTTGTTATAGGCTTTGAATACAAAAAAGTAGCTAAATCGTTACCTAAATCATTAGATAAAATTATATATAATAATGATTGGTCAAAGGGTATGGCTAAATCAATAAATAATGCCATAGCGTCATTACCCAATAATATTGATGGAAACATGATTATTTTAGGTGATATGCCACTAATAAAAGTGAAAACAATCAATAAATTGAGAGATTCTTTTTTGAAAAATAATGGTGAAAAAATTATATATGCTGATCACTTTGGAGAACAAGTAAATCCAGTAATCTTTCCAAAGAAGTATTTCAATAAAATTCTTGATTTAGATGGAGATAAAGGCTGCAAAAATATAATCAGTCAAAATAGAAAAAATTCTTTAGGAGTATCAATAGATTCATCAGAAGTTATTTTTGATTGCGATACTAAAGAAGATTATTCTGACTTAGTATCAATGAAATTTGATAATGTCTAAACATAAAATTTTATTTAAAGAAGCTTTAAAGCTAGAAAACAATGAAAAACCATATGCTATAGCTACTATTATTCGTGTCGAGGGATCTTCATCAGGTAAAGTAGGAGACAAGGAAATCTTTGATGAAAAAGGTCAAAGAATAATGGGCTATATTGGTGGTGGCTGTATTGAAAATAGAGCTTCAGATGCAGCTATAGAAACTTTAATTGACGGAATCCCTCAAGTTGTAGAAATTGATCTTGATAGTGATACGATTGCAATGGGAATTCCATGTGGAGGAAATATGTCAGTAATTGTTGAGCCACAAATGATTGATTCTGTTATATTAATTAGAGGTGAGGGTCGTATAGTAGAAGTCTTCTGCAGTATGGCAAAACTATTAAACTTCAAATTAATTGTTCATACTTCTAAAAGTAATGAAGAACTTTATCCAGATGCAGATAAAATTATAACGGAGGGCTTAAAGGTTGAAGATATAGATGAGAAAATAAATTATTTTATTCTAGCTACTCACCATGGAAATGATGACAAAATAGCACTAGGTGCTATTAGAAAAGGAATACCTTACGTTGGAGTTATCGCAAGTCAAAAAAAGGCTAATCTTATAAAAGAATATTTATTAGACAATAATGTTTCAGAGTCTGAAATAAAAAATCTTCATTCTCCAATTGGACTAGATTTAAATGCAATAACACCTGAACAAATAGCGCTTAGTATAATATCAGAAATAGTGATGTTAGAGAATAGAGCAACAGGAAAACAGATGAAAGATAAATAATGAATTTTCAAAATGGTAATGAAACGCCTCTGGCTCAAATAGCCTCCTCACGGGGGCTTTTTTGTTTGTGAGATAATTGATTACATTGATGGCATGAAAA
>DCMX01000003.1:0-2636 GCA_002321855.1 Fidelibacterota bacterium UBA1611
GCTGTATTCTCCGTTTGAATATGCGCCAAACGTTTGCCAATAGTTCCTGTACTTTCATCTGCAGCCAGAATACCTTTCCCTGGTGCAACCATTGCTTCAGCTACAGCTTCCAAACTTTTTAGATTCAATCCCATAATTATTTCTCCAGCATTATTCAGTATTTTTGTTTAATATTTTTTCAATCACTTTGGCTGACCAATTTCATCCAAAAGTTGGTGAAACCAATCCTGATCTGTGTTGAACGGTTTTCCACCTTTGATGCGATCAAAATCAATCAAACTCAACTCACCCTTGTTCTCTTCATCCAATCCTACCACACCAGACTTACCCGCTACTGCCATTTGAGTTGCGAGCGCTCCGGATTTCATGATTAATTCTAAATCTTGGGCATTGGGCGAAGCACTGCGGGCAAAATAACCACTTTTCTGAACAAGAGTTTTATCCGCCTCCAACCGGCTAGCAAACTGTTTGGAGAACCACTGACCTGGATTGAGAGTGTCCAAGGCAACATGCCCAAATGCATCCCGAATTACCTCTTCACCTGAGGATTCTTTTTCCTTCAGGATAGTTCCAGTCCCAGCCCCTTCACTTAAAAAGATATTGACAGAGTCTTTTTTATCCATGAGCTTCATCAATCGCTCACACTCGTCATTGAAATTTATTTCTAATTCCGGGATATAAATTGCATCCACATCCCAGCGCTCTTGGTCAATCAAAAATTCTGGTAAAAAAGTCCGCTGTTTTAACCGCTCACGATATAAATGCGCTGTATAAGCTGTCAGCCAGCCACAATGCCGTCCCATCACTTCATGGATAATAAGTTGCCTTGAACTGGTCGTGTTTTCATTAGCGATATTTTCAAAAAATATAGCTCCCTGTTCAGCAGCTGTCCAGGCACCCAGAGACTGGGTAACAGGGAAGATGTCATTATCCACTGTTTTAGGCAACCCTACTACAGTAAGATCATGACCATTCTTTTTTAAATAAACTGATAATTGGGCTGCCATGGTATTCGTGTCATCCCCGCCAATAACATGTAAAATATTAACGTCATCTTTCACCAGTTGATTGGCCGCCACTTCTAAAGGATCTTCACCAGACTTAATGTAACCCTGTTTCACACAGTCCTCAGCATTAGTCAATTTGACCCGGCTATTACCAATGGGGCTTCCTCCAAAAGAATACAGGACTTCTGCTTTTTCTTTGACCGTGTTTGGAATATTAATAGATCGTCCCAGTAATAATCCCTTATACCCATTGAGATAGCCCAATAGTTTTGAGTCTGGTACCAATTGATTATAATGATTAATCAAAGATCCAATAGATGCAGATAAACATGGAGCCAGACCGCCTGCTGTTAAGAATGCAATTTTCATTTATGACTTTATTTTAGAACTGGCAAATTTAACGTGGATTTTTTGTTCTCTTGCACAAAAAGTAATTATAGACCTATAATTACTAGCAAGTTTTAAGTGTCATGTGTTATAACAAGGAGGTTTTCTATGCACTTCAAGAATAAATACCTACGGATTCTGCTTCTTTTATTTATGGGGCTATCATTTATAATGGCAAAGGAAGTTTACAGTGAATCCCTGTTTAAAGCTTTAAAATATAGGAATATTGGACCTTTCCGCGGCGGTAGATCAGCGGCAGTAGTGGGTATTCCTGGTAATAAATTTGTAGCCTACTTTGGTGGCACAGGCGGGGGCGTATGGCAAACCAAAAATGCCGGTCAAACCTGGAATAACATTTCGGATGGATTTTACGGAGGGTCAATTGGTGCAGTCGCTGTTAGTGAATGGGATGCAAATGTCATTTATGTTGGCGGCGGTGAAGTTACTGTCCGTGGAAATGTATCCCATGGAGACGGTATTTGGAAATCCACTGATGCGGGGAAAACCTGGAAAGATGTTGGCCTGAAAGATTCCCACCGTATCCCCAGAATTCGTATCCATCCTAGAAACCCAGACCTGGTGTATGCAGCTGTACTTGGACATTTATCCGGCCCTAACGATGAACGGGGTGTATTTCGCAGTTCAGATGGAGGTGATACATGGGAGAAAATTCTGTATGTCAATGATGAAGTAGGTGCTTGTGATCTCATACTTGATCCAAATAATCCACGTATTATTTATGCATCTACCTGGCGTATCAAACGTACGCCATACAGCCTTGAGAGCGGCGGTGAAGGATCAGGCCTTTGGAAATCTACAGATGGAGGTGATACATGGAAAGAGATTACAAAAAACAAGGGATTACCTGAGGGAATCGTTGGCATCATTGGTATCACCGTTTCTCCTCTAAATTCTGATCGGGTTTGGGCCATTATTGAAAATCGAGATGGTGGATTATTCCGGTCAGACGACGCTGGGGAAACATGGATAAAAACAAGTTCTGATAATAACTTGCGCCAACGGGCATGGTATTATTCCCGCGTTTATGCTGACACGGAAAATGAAGATTTAGTGTATGTTCTAAATGTCCGATTTTGGCGTTCCAAGGACGGTGGGAAAACATTTAATTCCATACGCACACCACACGGAGATCATCATGATCTTTGGATTGATCCTCAAGATTCACAGCATCTAATTATAGCGGACGATGGTGGCGGACAGGTTTCTTTTGATGCAGGCGCA
>DCMX01000003.1:2847-4610 GCA_002321855.1 Fidelibacterota bacterium UBA1611
TTCAATTCAATACGTACACCACATGGAGACCATCATGATCTTTGGATTGATCCTCAAGATTCACAGCATCTAATTATAGCGGACGATGGTGGCGGACAGGTTTCTTTTGATGCAGGCGCAACCTGGAGCACTTATCATAACCAACCAACTGCTCAGTTCTATCGTGCAGATGTTGATAATCAATTTCCCTATCGCGTTTACGGTGGTCAGCAGGATAACAGCACAGTTTCAATTGCATCACGAACTACTTCTGGCGGCATCACAGAACGGGATTACTATCCTGTAGGCGGTGGTGAAAGCGCACATGTAGCACCCCATCCTGAAAATCCCAATATTGTTTATGCCGGATCTTATAGTGGATATTTAACCCGGTATAATCATTTAACTGGAGCGCGACAAAACATCACAGTTTATCCTGATAACCCAATGGGGCACGGCGTAAAGGATATGAAGTACCGCTTCCAGTGGAATTTTCCGATAGAATTTGATCCACATGATCCAAACACATTATATGTAGGGTCACAACACCTTCATAAAAGCACCGATGAGGGTCAATCCTGGGAAATCATTAGCCCCGATTTGACAACCAACACACTATCGATGCAGGATGAGTCTGGAGGCCCAATTACAAAAGATGACACTGGAGTAGAATATTATTGCACTATTTTTGTGATTACACCATCCCCCCATGAAAAAGGTGTAATCTGGGTAGGCTCAGATGATGGTCGTGTAAACTTAACTAGAGATGGTGGAAAAACTTGGGAAGATGTCACGCCGAACATGATGCCAGAGTTTGGAATGGTCAATACCATTGACCAATCACCCCATGATCCGGCAACTGCATATATAGCTGTCACTCGCTATAAGTTGGATGACTTTAAGCCCTATCTATACAAAACTAGCAATTATGGAAAAACATGGAAACTCATTTCAAAAGGGATACCAGATGGTGCCTTTACACGCGTTGTTCGTGAAGATCCTGGGAAAAAGGGTTATCTCTATGCGGGGACAGAAACGGGAGTGTATATATCATTTGATGACGGCAAGAACTGGCAGTCATTCCAATTGAATTTACCCATCGTACCTGTTACCGATTTGGTGGTAAAAGAAAATGATCTGGTTGTAGCTACACAAGGGCGTTCATTTTGGATTTTGGACGACTTGACACCCCTGCATCAATTATCAGACCAAATCGCAAAGTCCAAAACACATTTGTATATACCCCGCAATACTTACCGACTGCCAGGCGGTTACGGGTGGGGTGGTCCAAGTCCAACGTCGGGAAAGAATCCTCCAAATGGAGTAATGACATTCTATTATTTGGACGAAAAACTCGACGCGGAGGATGAATTCACTTTGGAATACATGGAATCGGATGGTGATGTTATCAAAACTTACACCAATAAGAAGGATAAAAAGAATCCAGGGCGCCGCGGCCCCGCGTCTCGTGGGCCTGGTGCGCCCGCCGGTCCCGTCGCTGAGACGAAACAAGGTATGAATAGCTTCGTATGGGATATGCGCTACCCAGATGCCAAAAAGGTTCCTAACGCTGTGATGTGGGGAGGTTCTCATATTGGCCCGAAGGCAGTTCCCGGTGAATACAAAGTTCGATTGACTGTAAATGGTAATGCCCATACGGAATCTTTTTTCATCATAAAAGATCCACGGATAAAAACCACGCAAGCAGATTTTCTTGCTCAGTTTAACTTGCTGATGGACATTCGTGACCGAACAACAGAAATCAATGAAAAAATCCTGACCAT
>DCMX01000049.1 GCA_002321855.1 Fidelibacterota bacterium UBA1611
GAAGAAGTGAATTTTATTTTCTCCCAGAGAGCAAGGCACATAGAAAAAGAGATTCTGATCCTTACCGGTATCAAGAGCCCGTCCAAGGGGATCACATAGAAAATGGTATTAGATAGTGGTGCCAGAGTTCCTTTTGGCCGGATAGCGGATATGGAACAATGGTCATCATGGATACGGCAAAAAAATACTGTTCATATAAGATTCATTTTTGAAGGTAAAAGCAAGATCGATCCAGCTGATGAAAGTATGATCAGGATCCTGCTGCCTTTAGTATATATTCGAAAAAGTTCAGCAGATCCAGTGGATAATCGATTTCGGATAAAAGAAAAAGATCTTATTATATTCCTTATCAATAAAAATCGACTTGATGAAGCAAATGACTGGCTTGATAATAATGGATTCATCCAGGATCAGTTCAACGGATAACCATCTGATCCAATTTAAACCTATGTCAAGTTATATATTGAGAGATGACCTGCTTTAGTTCCTTTGGAGCTACAACTATATCTGCGTGTTCATGCTGCCTTAACCATTCCACGGTCTGGAATCCTTTTGATGTTTTCCTACCCGTATATTGTTCTATGACCCGTTTGCCGGAAAAACCGATATTACCGGCATTTTTCTCGAACAATCTTACCCCACGGCTGCCAATCCCAATAGCTACGCCACCCAGGGTTGGGTCTGTGACCAGTGTTATAACTGGAAGTCCAGCACGCTCAGCTCTACTGATAGCAACATGCGCCTTAGGAATACTGACCATAGATGAGCATCCTTCATTCATGCGAGCACCGCCTCCAGAAACCTGAAAAATAACTGGTGTGTTCCGTTCGATCGCTATTTCTACTGCTCTCCAGACCTTTTCTCCCGTACTCATACAGAATGAGCCGCCAAAGAATCCGAAATCGGTGGAACAGACAACGACCGGTTTCCCATGAACTGTTCCATCACCTGTGATCATAGCGGATGTCAATCCTGTTCGTTCTCTCGTTATTTTCAATTTTTTGCTATAATCTGGAAAAGCAAGAATGTCCTTATCAATTATCATCCTGGTCTCTTTATGCTCAACAAAGGATTTATTGTCCAGGATCCAATCAAGATAATCCCAGGCTGAAGGACGGATATAACGATGACCGCATTTGCCACAGACAAAATTCTCATTTTTTAGTTCTTCCAGATTTACCGGGTCATAAATATGGTTTCCTGTTATATCATAGCAACCTGGATGTCTTTTCAGATATCCATTATTATCTGAGGTAGGAAGCCGGGAAATATGTTTTTGGATGGATCGAATCTCTCTGTCCTCCATTTCATCCCACTGACCGATCCTGCTCCATCTTTCAACACGTTGCTCAAATATCTTATCCGAACGTTTTCCCTGAAGCTGGTGTAAATATTTTGCAATGGATCTCTGGGCAGAGTCCAATGCTTCTTTTTTGAACCGGTGAGCAGGGCCCTTTGGTTCAGGAACGATCCCATCAATGATCCCGTGAACAAATCCTTCCTTTGATGTGATCTGGGACACGGCCGCTGCATCATTGGCCCGCGAACGAGTGCGAAAAAGAATAGATGAACAGGCTTCCGGAGTGATAACAAGGTAGGTTGAATACTCCATAGCCAGTGTAACATCACAGCCTGTAAGGGCTATCGCACCACCGGAACAGGCTCGATTGATTATCAGGGACAGTGTTGGTACGTTCACATCTGCCAGAGCGTGGATGGTATCCCCAATACGCCAGGCAATACCATTAGCTTCTGATTCCTCGGTAGGGTCCGCTCCCGGTGTGTCCACAAAAATGATTATGATCCGACCTTCCTGGTCCGCCAGCTTGACCGCCTTAATAGCTCGTTCATACGAAGCAGGCACGGGCATTCCGTGGTTCCATCTTGTTACTTCGTCCGAATTTTGTAGAGCTTTGCGAATTTCTGAATAGTCCGATGAAGGCCCGCTCTGCTGACCGATCAGCATTACGGGAATATTTTCCATTTCTGCTCGATGGGTCTGGATCAGGCAGTTGCCAAAGACATCAGACTCAAAGCAGGGCTCTACAGCACTGAAGATAGCTAAATAATCAAGGTATTTGGGTCGTTCGGGATGATAGGACAATTCATACTTCTCATACTCCGAAAGTTTATCTATGGACTCGGGCGAATAGGTGAAATCAGGGGCCTGTTCGAAAGTTAATTGGAAAGTTTGACCCAAGACCTATACCTGATATTCTGATACTTTTTTTACTTTGATCATTCGATCCATCAGAATGATATCAAGTGGACTTTCTACAGATTGATCCAAGCGGGCCCATCGCCGCCTTCAGGGGGAACCCAGTCGATGATCTGATAAGGATCCATTATATCACATGTCTTACAGTGTACACAGTTTGAAAAATTGATCTGCAATTTTTGGCTGTCACCGTCCGGCACCATTTCATAGACATCTGCCGGGCAGAAATTCTTACAAGGATTACCGTACTCCTCAGCGCATTTGGTGATACACACATTCGTATCCTTTACATGTAGGTGTGGGACCTGGTCCTCTTCGTGAGCAGTAGCGGAATGATAGATATCTGTTACTTTATTGAAAAGGTAGTCCCCATCGAATTTCAGATCATTATAACGGTCTTTTTTCAGACCCTTTTCCATCCGATCATGACCAGAACCATTGTTAAGACGATCCTTGAACCCCCATCCGCGACCACCCGTGATAAGACCCATTGCCGCATTTGTGAGGCCACTAAAAAGTCCATGTTCGAATCCCTGATGAAAATTTCGTACCTTCCACAATTCATCTCTGACCCAGCTCGATCT
>DCMX01000121.1 GCA_002321855.1 Fidelibacterota bacterium UBA1611
CTTCATAGACTGGAATGAATCATGGATAGTATTATCTTCAGGTTCAAGGATCACAGCATCATAGTCTGTCCAAGCTGACTGAAGAACGGTAAGATTATTATATGTTATGTGGGTTGTTCTATATTCGGTTCCAACTTTAAGCTGATGTGCTGCATTATACTGGCTGGTGAGTTCCGCTTTATATGTTTTTACATTTGATTTCCGATTATATATATCCGTGTATTTACCACCAACTTCATAATTATTTCCTGTTGCATAATCAAATATGCGAGGATCAGTATTGTATAGATCTTCCTCAAGAGTACCATTGGAAAAACCCCAATCATTAAATGTAAGAGTATCAAATATTTCATAAAAATTTTCTTTACCACTTAAATGAGTCCGGTAATGATTGACTGCATTAGAAAACATGATATTTGCAAAAGTAGATTGGTTTAAAGAGATATCCATACGAACAATATCGCCCGCACGAGTATTGAAAGAGTAAGGCCTTCCATCCGGGTTCCAGCGATAGGCATGGGAATAACCTTGTGATTTGGTATCGCTATACATTCGGTTATAAGCCAGTTTGATCCTGGGAGTCACCCGCCAACTGACCTTAGCTTGATAAGTAGTCTGCTTACTCCAGTTCATGGACACCCAGTCGAAAGCATTTTGGTCTCTAAGTGTATCAATCAAAGATCTCAAACTGTCCTGATAATATGCGGGCAGCCACAGACTATCTATTGGAATATAATTATTTCCTAACCCAACACTAGAGTCTATGCGGAACATATTCTGCGTATCAGACCATAAATAGGAATTTGGATAAAAAATTCTTTCACCATATAAATACCCATCATTTCTTTTTTGGCGTCCGGAAACAAAAAAAGAAATCCTACCCGGAAGGATAGGACCTTCAATATTAGCCTTCAAATCAGAAATATTATTCCAGTTAGCATTATCTACCTGAGGGAACAATAGATCTTTTGAAATGTAATAGTCACCCATGCTGCTAGATATGTTGCCAGAATAGTCAGAATAATCACCGTCTTTCGTCACAATATTGACAATTCCAGACATGGCCTGGCCATATTCAGCATTAAACGTACCGCTGATAAACTGCAGCTCCTGAATGGCATTATTCTCAATCTCCACAGCGATACCAGAGTTATAGGGATCTGTAACAGTGATACCATCAACCATGTATGATATCTCCCCACCTCGTCCGCCGCGAACGTGGATCTCACCACCAGTTACAACCACACCTGCCTGGAGAGAAAGCACATCTTCAAACTCTTCCACTGGGAGCATTTCAACTTCTTCACTGCTGATATTTGCCTGGGAGTATGTAACATCGGTGTGGATCATGGGACGCTCGGCCCGGACCACAACTTCTTCAAGACCTACGACACTTTCATTGAGAGCACCATGGATGGTTGTAGTAAGATCCATACTGACACGAACATCATTCATGACCAGGGTCTGGTACCCGATCATGGTGAATCTTACGCTATAGGTTTCAGGAGGAACCTGAAGAATGAAATAATTTCCGTCCAGATCGGTTGCGGCGCCCAGGGGCGTACCATCAACCATTACATTTGCACCAATAAGGGGCTCACCCGTTTCTTTGCTGGTGACTTTACCAGAAAGTTTTCCAGTAGTTCCAGCAAATGTGAACTGGATTGTCAATACAAGACAGATGAGGATACTAATCCAATATCTGGGAGTCAATTTCACTCCAGGTTATTAATAAATACTATAGTTCCAGGATATTATGGTTTATTTAACCAGAACCAGCTTCATCACAGAATGGAAGGCTGGGCTTTTCATCTCATAGAAGTACATACCTGATGGTAGTGAGGATCCCTTGTCATTGAGTCCGTTCCATTTGATAGTATACACTCCTGGATCCATGCTGCCATCAACCAGGGTGGCAACTTTCTGCCCCACTATGTTAAAAATAGAGATGGTCACATCAGATTTTTCTGCTACATCAAACTGGATATTTGTTTCAGGGTTAAATGGGTTCGGGTAGTTCTGGTGCAATGCAAATTCAATAGGGGTAATCTGTGGGTCATCCACAGAAACTTCTACTCCTACACCAATCAGAATAGAGATATTATTCTCACCTGACTCAACGAGTAGTTCGTCTTCAATAGAGAATCCATCATAGACACCAAATGCCCCGACCTTTACTGCTATGGAATCGTTGTAACTATTTAACGCAGAAACATTTCCCCTATAGGGTGATACCGTCAGCCATGTAAAACTGTCACCCATCTTAATAGCCATATTATCAATCGCAACACCATAGCCCCACTCACCACCACAGTCTGTATACTGAAACGCGACCCTGAACGAATTTACTTCACTAACATATGGCTCTAGATTATACATATAGGAAGCCCAGTACCAGACGCCTGTTTCCATGGTGGAATCAACCAGCATCCAGGTTTCGCCATCATCTATGGATACCTTTACCTTGAAATCATCAGCATATGTCGCAGCTTCTTCACAAGGGCCAGCAGGGTTTGGAAAATACAGATCAAAAACCAGGAATGATGGATCACTACCAGAAAAAGCCGGGTTCGAAACAAGCATTGGCGTTGCAGGGTTAAATGGATCATCCCCTGCTGCATCGTCATTGTATAATGCAAAGTTCTGTGAGCCGTCCGGAGGCGCAGGGAAAGGTAAGTAAGTTGATGAATTAGTGGCTGAATCACCAACAGTCCATTCTTCTCCTAAATCTGGAATATTTGTAAAATCGCCTAAGGTTCCATCTTCAAAAGTTGATAACACTAAATCCAGGGCTGCATCAATATTAGACAGTTCAACTGAACTAATAGCAAAATCAGCATCAAGTATATCAAAATTTTGTATAGTTACTATTTGCTCAAAATAATCCCCTTCCATCAACTCGTCAAAGTTAAGGGTTTGAGGGTTAACTTGGAACGGACCCTGCGGTACAGCACATACCGTTGCGCTCGGCACGGACTCACCTTCATCATAGACAGATGTAATTTCAAAACAATATTCAGTGCCATTCACCAAATCTTCAGCTGTATACATAGCACTGCTATCGGCGGTTCCAATTAATGCACCATCCATGTATACATTAAAATGATTAAATGTCCCACAAATGTCACCATCACCTTCATTCCCACCCCAAACACGGATATCATCTACGAACCAGCTCTCACCATATCCTACAGAATCATAATAACGGAACGCTACCCAGACTACATTGCCTGCATAAGAAGAAATATCAATGGTATTGAACCAGATATCTTCATCAACATCCCAAGGCTTTGATGCATACACCATTTCCCAGGTTGCTCCACTATCAATGGATACTTCGACCATGTTGGAGTCCGTTGCATCCTGCGGATAGTTGTATGCTTCTATAAATTCAACATAGGCTGCCGTGTAGCCCGTAAGGTCTAAGGCATCTGTGATCATGCGGCTATCTACGGGGGCATACATATCGGTTGTAGAGTCTGTACCTGAATATCCTGCATAAGCAGAGAAATCATCATTACCGCCATCTTCACAGGGATACATTCCCTCTCCACAGTCTGCTTCAGTACCATCAGAATACCTGAACCACCCACCCGAACACGCGCCACACGAAGTATCTACGTGCACGACTTGCATTGCTTCCACCGCAAGGGAGCAAGATGAAAAACATTCATCAAATAAAACATCTCCGTAGGATGATGACTGGACCCAGGAAAGTTCAATCTTTTCACTATAAAATAACGCGTCAACAAAAGCAGGTGGGCAAAGATCCTGACTAATCAAAGCAGATGACGTTATAAGACCTAGAAAATAAAGTTTTAACGATTTCATCATTTAACTCCCAATAAAATTGTTCAAGAAGGGCCAAAAAGATACAATCGTAGCCTATGATATCAAAATAAGAGAATACATTTAGATTTTATGTATGGATTGGATAAGTTGGCATCAGAATATTTATTA
>DCMX01000119.1 GCA_002321855.1 Fidelibacterota bacterium UBA1611
GAAAGCCCATAAGTCCTCCAAAGATCCGCCTCCGCGTCCAATGATAATAACATCACATAATCCATGCTGTTCCAGATCAGCTATACCGGCAGCAATATCTTGGGATGCACCTTCACCTTGCACTCGGGATGACCTTAGAATGATATCGACATGTGGTGCTCGCCGTCTTAGTACCTTCAAAATATCACTAAATGCTGCACCGGAACCAGATGTGACCACACCCACAACTTTAGGATAGATAGGCAGAGAACGTTTAAAATCATCATCGAAGAGACCCTCTTTCTCCAGTCGCTTCTTTAATGCTTCAAACGCTTGATAAAGATCGCCTATACCTACGGGCTCTAATTTCTGGATAATGAACTGTAACTGACCCCGTTGTTCATACAATGAAACAGAACCAAAAGCTTGGATTCGGATACCATCTTCTGGTTGAAATCTAAGTTTTTGATTAGCCTGCATGAACATAACACAACGTAACTCTGCATTAACATCCTTTAGGGTAAAATATATGTGTCCAGATGAGTGATGATGATAATTAGATATTTCACCCAACGCCCATATATCCGAAAACTCCCCTTCCATAGACAGACGAATCTGTGATGTAAGTTCGGATACGGTATAGTGAGATTTGTTTACCATCTAAAAATCAAACTACCCAAATGGTATTTCCCCGATCAGCTACGGCCTATCTGAGACTAAACTTTCTTTTTCTTATGACGGTTGGCGCGCAGTCGCTTTTTCCGCTTGTGCGTGTTCATTTTCCGTTTTTTTCGCTTTTTCCCACAGGGCATAAGGTCCTCTTTATTTATTGATTAATTCATTAACGCGCAATCGCATCATTTTACTAGGTTTAAAAGTAGGTACGAACCGTTCAGGAAGATAAATTGGTTCGCCTGTACCAGGGTTTCTGGCTTTTTTTGGCATTCGGTGTTTGACACCAAAAGTTCCAAATCCACGCAGTTCCACACGATTATTTGTTGCAAGTGCTTCGATTATAGTGGTCATTACCCCATTCATTACGGCCTCGGTCTCTACCTTTGTTAAACCGGTAGCATCTGATACAGTATCAACTATATTCTGTTTTGTCATTGTTATTATCCTTCCTTAACCCAAATTATAAGTTTTTGGCCCGGGTAAATCAACTGTGTGCCATATTTCAAACCGTTCCAGCGTCTTATTTTACTTGCACGGGTTCCATAATCTTCACCGATTTGTCCTAATGTATCACCCTTTTTGACCTTGTAAACTACTTTATAGTGTCCTGATGGACCTCCGGTTCCACCATCACCCCAAGTACGGTTTCCACCTTTTACCGGTACTTTTAATTTTGTCCCTACCCTTATCTTATGACGGTTCCGAATCTTATTCACAGACGCAATATCATGAATTGAGACACCGAATTTTCTCGAAATGGTCCACAAGCTCTCACCATATTTTACCCTATGAACAAGAAATTGTGGTGCGAAGCGCTCACTCTCTGGAATAGAATTCCATGCTGTGATAAAAGAGTCCTTCTTTCCCGATGGTAATTTTAACAAATAGGGTCCATCTGCTGGTGAAGCTGACTGTCTTAATTCAGGATTATACTTCCGAATGGTTTTTACTGAAATACCAGCCACCCGCGCTAAGACAGATAAATCTGCACTATGCTCTAAAGTAACCTCATTATATTCAAATGAGGTTACTTTAGGTAACTTAAAACCATAAGCTTTCGGATCCTTTGCAATGATTGCTGCTGCCAAATAATAGGGAATATAATTTCGGGTCTCGCGAGGAAGAGAATGGAGTTGCCAAAAATCATAGGTCTGGTGTAATCGCGACGCACGCAAAATACGACCTTCACCAGCATTATATGCTGCCACGGTTAAATACCAATTATCAAACAGGTTATTCAGATGCTTTAGATAGGCACAAGCTGCATGGGTGCTTTTTACCGGATCTCGGCGCTCATCCACATACCAGTCCCTCTTTAAACCATAATTTTTCCCAGTGGAATAAATAAATTGCCACATTCCTGACGCATTGGCACGACTGTAGGCTTTGGGATTCAATCCCGACTCAATCATGGCCAAGATCATTATTTCTTCTGGTATCTCGTGCTCTTTCAGGATTGGCAAAATAAGACCCTTATACTCTTCATACCGTTTCAGCCAGATCTCAAACTGTTTACGTCCCTTAGCGGTCGTAAAATAGGTGATAAATTGATCAACATATTTATTTCTTACCAACGGGATATGACCATCCCGATCATCCACGACTGTATATTTTGTTTCCCCCATTTCAATCTCTAATGGTTCAATTACTTCTGTGATATCACGTCGAAATCTCTCTGCGGTAACCGGAGCGTCAGAAGACTGGATAGTCGATAACTTATGAGTATAAATATCGAGAAAAGATTTCTCAAAACGTTCAAACTCATCCTGATCTTCGATATTCATATCACCAATCTGATCAGCTTCCATTAAAAGATCATAAATGCGGCTAAGGTTAAATATAACCTCTAAGGTATCACGATGAAGATCCGCAATAATTACATCCGACAGCAACACTTTCACATCTTGTATTATTTGAGGGAATCGATTTCGGCTTTCATCTTCATTATTCTTAAGGGGTGAAGCTGGTTCCTGATCATTAGAAGGAAAGAACGAATTTGCATATGGGCTTAAACTGATAGTGGCCTGTACATGCCCTACCAGCAAGATAACAGAAATTCCTGTAAGTGTTCGTATCAAAGGATGTTAGAGAATTATAAAAGCGCGAAGTTAGAGTAACGAAAGCTGGCTAACAAACGCTTATCTATTCATTTTTTCTATTGTCTTTGATGTACTATATCCGGGTGTAAGTGGTATGATTTCTACTATTCCACCAGCAGCAAGAACATCTCTGGAACCGACAATGGAATCAATAGTATAATCACCACCTTTGACTAAAACATGAGGTTTTATTTCCCTTATCAATCTATCTGGTGTGTCTTCATCAAACATTATAACATTATCCACACTACCAATCTCACACAGATTTTTAGCCCGTTCTTTTTCATTTTGAATAGGTCTTTGTATTCCCTTTAAACGTTTTACGGATCGGTCAGAATTCAGCCCAACAATCAGTATATCACCTAAGGATTTTGCTTTATTCAGTAAATCCTTGTGACCTTGATGTATTAAATCGAAGCACCCGTTTGTAAAAACAATCTTCTTATTTTGACTCAACCAGTTCGAAAGATGAAACTTCAGATTTTCGTTGCTCAGTATCATATATCGCGTAAAAAGAAATAAAAAGGGAAAGATAAATAATAATATTGCAATC
>DCMX01000110.1:0-4107 GCA_002321855.1 Fidelibacterota bacterium UBA1611
CCTGATCGGAATTATCCATAACACCCACCAGCTCGCAGCCAATACCATAGGCACCCATGTCTGAACCATTCTCACCGGTACCAACGCAGGGTGAGCCTGAATCAAGTGAAAAATCAATACTATCCAAAAGGCAGAACATTGGATCATGGTCTATGACATTGGTCAGCCCGAAGGTCGTATTACCATTATTGTTGGTTTCTATTCCTGAAATACTTCCATAAAGGTCTGAAAAATATATCTCAATGAAATTTTCGCCGCCAACGGGTGAAAATACGATCTCCTGTGGTTCATTGTTCCACAAAATAGAATTCATTACCGATACGTTTGAACCGTAACGTAGATATATCGCTCCAGCATCATCCCCGGCCACATTTTCGGTAATGGTAACATGATCAAGATACAGATCTGTTTGCATCATATATAACGCGGCCCCATCCAATGTGGAATGATTATCCGCAAATAATACCTTATCCAATTCAATATTGGATCCCACCGCATATATCCCAGCGCCAACCGATGCATTGTTCTGGTATATCTCCGTACCTATAAAAGTCACATTTGATTCCTGCGTGTACACACCACCACCATTAGAATTAGTAATATTATCCATTATCCTACAGTTCTCTATCGTGGGAAAACTGGATACACAGTGGATCCCAGGCCCTGGTTCATCATCCGAGTGAGAGATGGTCAACCCCACTATGCGAGTGGAATATCCTGCCTGATTCAGGCGTACTGATGGTTCCCCTGCCATGCCAACAATATTTGTAGATCCAATATCCGAATTCTCATCACTGAACAAAAATTCAGATGCTAATAGGATTCCCATAGATACTATCTGAATTGATTCATTATATGTACCGGGGTGCACTAGGACAGTATCCCCTGAAAGGGACAGATCGATCGCAGCCTGGATACTGGCCAAAGGGTTTTCTTCTGATCCATCACCGGTCAGATCATCGCCATTCGAACCAACATGGATCATTTGGTTACCTGGAACATCATAGGATACAATAATACCTATTGGCTGACCAATTCCTATAGAACCTTTATGAGTGATCCTGATCGAGTAAGATCCTGGCTCCGGATTTGATACATGGACCTGTTCCACATTATCGACAATATTATCTCCTGTGATTGCCTGATTGTCTGGATAATAAGGGTTGAGCTTGTAGGGATCATAAATGGTTCCACTCTCATGAATGATACGCAGGTCCAGATCATTCACTAACATAATGTCGGGCGGGTTCACACTTGGCGCGGGAGGTATCCCCGGAATATCTGTCCATGATATCGTTGCTCTCAGAGGATGACTTCCATTGGATGATACCTGTATATCAATGCTGTCCCCATCCGATAACACTGTTTCATGGATCAGGTAGCCATTTCCCAGTTGTGAGATCATGTCAATTGCACGGGATGTATTCATTAACCCCCAGCCATAACGATAATCAGGACCATCATGCTCACCAGCCTCGTCAGCAGTGTGAATAGCCAGGGCCTTTAGAGTAGCAGCCTGCATAAGGGTGTCCTGTCGCTCTTGGTACCATTGTTGAACCAGGGTCAGTGACCCGGTAACACTGGGGGCTGACATTGATGTCCCAGAGTATGAATCATAGGCCTCCATGGATGAAGAGACCGATGACAATAATCCAACACCATTCGCCACAATATCAGGTTTGATCCGTCCATCATCCACAGGACCAACAGCACTGAATGAAGAAATATTCACACTGTTGGCTCCATTGTATCCATCACTAATATCATTGACAGCTCCTACCGTAAGCACATTCTTACTTATCTTATGGTAAGAGATACAATCCCATGGCCCATCATTATTACGAGCATCGGTAGAGAGTACCCAATCATTGTCCATGGATGACCAGACCCAATGTTCCGTACCAGGATCGGGCCCATCATTACGGTCATTTCCAGCAGAGAGTACTATCAAATAGTGCGGGGCATTATAGGCGATCTCATCCCACTCCCGTGACTGTTCATCATAAAAACCAAAATGGTAGTCTTCCGTGGGATCCACATCTGCGTCGCCCCACCACACCCACATCTCATCACTAAAGGAGTCCCAGTGCCAACCGCCCCGTGTACCGTATGAGTGATTGGAGAGTATTAGCCCATCAGCAGCGGCCGCGGCCATCTCTGAATCATCATTGTCCCAGCCATTGGCATATAAGATCGCAGTATTGGACATACCGTGAGCCTGCTGGTTCACACCTTCAGCGATCATGGTACCCGCTACATGCGTGGCATGATCACTGAGATCTGGATATTCATCGATCTGGAACGCACGACCTTCGAGTTCCTGATGTTCGATAAGGACACGGCCCCCATCCCATTCACCAACTATCATCCCACTGCCGTTCAGGAATAATTGGCTCTCTCCACCGGGCCAAACATGATCGGTCGATATAGAAACGGCAGAGACCAGATTCTCGGTGCAATAATAAATAGGCATGCCATTCACAGCGAGTTTTTTTAACCAATATTCTTCACCACTGGTCAGTTGGCCAACAATGGGCCAGTTCTTTGATCCGGCCATGGAATCCGCTTGGACCTTTTGGGTCCGTGATCTTATCAAATGCGCTTCAGACAGGTCTAACAGTTTTTTTTGCTGATAGGTTGTTTGCCCATATACACTAATAGCAAAATTGAGAACGAGAATAGTATAGCGGATCATGCAACTAAATCATTATTCCCCTTTTTTCTTTTCATCACCCTGAACTTTTCCATTGTTTTGAGATGTTTTAGGGACTGGCTTAGCTTTCTGATTCCACTGAAGTTTTTGATCGCGATCATATAAGCTCAGCACACCATCCCCGGACCCATCCGCAGAGATCAACGATGTACGCTTTCCTGAGCTTCCATAGGTGGATATGTATCCAGACCCATCCTTCTTGGCTCCCAGAATAGTAGCATTATTTCCACCGGAACTCAGTGTCTTTATATATCCGTGGTCATTCCCATTGGACCCCGATATAAAAACAGTCTCACCCTTTGGATTATGCGCCGAGACCATATTACTTCCACCTTTCTCGGTGCCAATGAACGCAGCTCGTTTCCCAGTATTTCCTTTGGCCTCAACATAGCCACCTACCTCGCCATTTGATCCGACCCTGACAGCTGGCCTGCCTTTAATATTATAGGTTACCAGACTGCCACTACCGGACGGATGTTTACCTATAAGGACCATACTCCTACCTTCCTTATTCACCGTTTTGATATAACCTCCATCGACACTATCGATCACTGTAATAGAATTAACGACCAGATCGGCCAGGCCCTGACCTCTCTCTTCCAGCTCACTCTGGATCTCCTTGCGCATTAAGATCAATTTCTCTGATAGAGTATTGAACTCACGCTGAATATCATCGTCCCTGGAACGAATAATAGAAAGACTGCGTAATTCTGGATCTGTCGCATTCAGTCGTCCCATACCATAAACATTGTCCAGATCGATATCCTTACCCATGAGCTCTACCTTTTCAGCCAGTTTGAACAGATTGTCCTGCATAATATCGAGTTGATCACGATACTGCTTATCAAATGTATTATACTCAGCACATTCTTCATCTTTCCTTGAGAAATAATGGTATTCCCTACTTGTCATGTTGGTAATACCCTGAGCCTTCAGGTCAAGGTATATCTCATCATAGCAGGGATTATATTGAGCTTCTACCCCGGCCATGGACAATACCACCAATAACGAAATTACCTGCCTGACGGATCGAGCTTTCAAATGGGACCCCATACCATGTAACAATATTTTCTTCATAACTACTTATCTCCTACATTAATTAACTACTTAATACTCATGTACTATAATCTGGTATGCGGACCGAAAGATTATTTTAGCAGGACAGCTTTTTTTGTATCGTAAGATTGACCAGTTCTTATATTGAAAAAATAGATTCCCGCAGCAACAGATATACCTGACCTATTCTTTGAGTCCCATTTAACTGACCATGTACCTTCTGCCTGATATTCATCGATCAATGTTCTTATCTTGTTCCCCATAAGATCATAAACAGTAATATTCACCGAATTGCCCTCAGGTAGTGAATATTCAATTTTCGTGGATGGATTGAAAGG
>DCMX01000110.1:4487-16682 GCA_002321855.1 Fidelibacterota bacterium UBA1611
CCATCCATTCCAACCGTTTCACTCGTATGATAGATGCCGAACAAGAACATCATTTCGTCCGTACTTAAAAATCCAAAACCGATCATTTCATCTGTATCATTATTATAGACGGCTTCCATTTCAATGCCTTCATCCATACTAAACTCAAGAGGAGGATCATACTGATGGATGGGAGGGTGTTCCCAATCCAACGCTAAATAGATCAATTCCCGAACACTGGGGTCGTTCCGGTTACGACGGTAAACGCTGAAGCTTTCATTATGAAGATGCGCATGACTCATAAGCTGGATAATAGTAATAGGCTCACCGAACTCATTATCGATCCACACTATCTTATTTACTGTGGTAACTTGCTGGGGTGGTAGTTCTAAATCAGTTTCGCCTAACTGCAATATTTCAGCAACATGCTCCAACTCACTCAATGGTACCATATGCAGGTTCGCGTAAGCTTCTCCGTAAGTAGTGTCATTTGTATAATTTATGTAGTGCGAGTTCTGATCTATACCATATTGCGAATCTAACCTAAGAGCCACCCCTGCAGGTAGATGATAGTTGTATACCTGATACTGGGATCCGGTCACAAAATGCTGATAAGCCATATGAGAAAAGGTCTCTGGATTATATTCACCATTCTCATCACGAATATCCCTATAAACACCGGCCGGTGGTAGACCAATGGGCGGGATCTGGTTGTAAGTGTATGCGATATAATGGTGGCTACCCTGTGCCATTAATATCTCAATGTTATTGATATAAAGTATACCCGTTGTATCCAATTCTGTGAAGCTCCATATCTCGCGCTCGAACTGCGGCGGGATAGCAAAAGGACCCAGGTGCAACTGGATCCCATTCTCTGGTGGATCCAATGGTTCAAATTCCGGTAGGGTATATACTGTCGTATCCTCTAACAGTGCACTATCAGCCACAACACCTGCATCCGGTGCACCGGAAATGATCCATTCGCGAATATATTCTAATTGACCATTAGTGAGAAAGTCCATACCCAACGGCATCAGGGCTCCATATTCCGGATGGTCCGAATAAAAATGTTCCTGATCCTGCGCATTGATCTTCTCCCATAGAAAACTACTGTAAAGACTTGGAATACCCTCATTACCCACTAAGGTCAGACCATCATCCGCAGCAGCTGTATTCGTTGGTACCTGATTGATCAATCCTTCGTAAGCAACATCCGGTGCCAGGTTCAACCCTGACTGTTCTGTGAAATAGGTGCCATGATCATGACACACAACACAGTTCGGCAAAAGGATCTCGCTCTGGATTATATCCCAGGTAGCAGACTGGGATAGAACCAGTATAGGAAGAAGAACTGATATGTATCTTAATACGTGCTTATTCATTCCGATAAGATCGATATGAAAAATCTATTCATAATGATGGATTAAATGAACTGAAAATTTCGTTTTGATATTTCTAATGTTTCTTAACTTATTTATTGCACCAAACGAATTTTTTAAAGGGAAACAATCATGAGTAAAAAGAAGGACTTCAGTAATAAGGACAAAAAAGAATTCAATAAAACATATAACAAGATGATCGAAAACTTGCAGGTAGAATTGGTCCAAATGCAGGATTGGGTCATTGAAAAAGGAAAAAAGATTGCGATCATCTTCGAGGGTCGTGATGCTGCCGGAAAAGGTGGAACCATTAAACGGATAACTGAGAACCTGAACCCACGCAGCTGTAAGGTTGCAGCTCTGGCTAAACCATCTGACAGGGAAAAGACCCAGTGGTATTTTCAACGTTATGTGGCACACTTACCAGCGGCTGGGGAGATAGTACTGTTCGACCGTAGCTGGTATAACAGGTCTGGGGTTGAAAGAGTGATGGGTTTCTGTACTGAGAAGGAGTATGTAGAATTTCTACAGACATGTCCTGAATTCGAGCGAATGCTAACACGTTCTGGTATCATTCTTTTAAAATATTGGTTCTCTGTGAGTGCGAAAGAACAAATGAAACGTTTTCGAGGGAGGATCAATGACCCAACAAAGGTATGGAAATTGAGCCCAATGGACACTGAGTCCATAAACCGCTGGGATGATTATTCTAAAGCAAAGGATAATATGATGGAACACACAGACACGGATTTTAGCCCATGGTATGTTGTAGAATCTGATGTAAAAAAGAAAGCGAGGGTCAATTGTATAAGCCATATATTAAGTAAGATACCGTACACTGATATTGATCAGCCACAGGTCGATCTTCCCGAACGGATACCTGAAGATTCTTATCAGAGGCCAGACCGTTCTAATTTTAATTATGTTCCAGAAGAATTGTAGATAATATCTGTTTCGATATTATATCGATCTTATAGATTCTAAAATGCGATCCAAACCAGCCTTTAGGTAATCATTGGGTGGCCCATATCCAAACCTAAGAAAGCCTTCCAGACCAAACCATTTTCCGGCAGTTAGTAGCACACTATAATTGTCACGTATGTAATAGGTCAGGTCCTGAGAAAGCATGTCCAGATTGATGTGAACAAATGCAATAGCACCTGCCTGTGGAGGGGACAGGCTTAATTTACCATCGCAATTTTCCATCCAATCTACCAGAGTATGCAGATTATGGTTCAGATGCGACTTAGTGCCATCTAAGATCTTCTTCCTTCTTTCTGGAGCTAAAACTCTCGATGCGACCCAGTCACTATGGTATGCGATACATATTGTAGTATAATCATGGAAGGCCCAGGCAGTTTTAACATAATCTTCCGGTCCAACGGTCCAGCCTAATCGAAGACCAGGCAGGCGATATGCTTTTGAAAGACCAGCGTTAACGATCGTTTTTTCATATAGCCCCCAAAATGATGGTGATTCTACACCATTCAATTCTGCACCCCGATATACTTCATCGGAAAGTATCCAACAATCAGCTTCCTCTGCTATTTCGACCACACCATCCATAACATCTGTTGTCATAACTGCACCGGTAGGATTGTCCGGATTACAGAGCGCGATCATTTTTGTTTTGCCATTGATCATTGATCTCAGCTCATCCAGGTCCCACTGCCAGCTTAGTGATTCACGCAGAGGTAGTTCCTTGACCGTGATCCCAAAATTGCGTGCTATACCCCTGATCTGAAGGTAATTGGGGACCATATAAATGAGTTCATCGCCAGGTTCCAGCAAGGTCATGATCGCTAAAAAATTCGCTTCCGCTGAACCTGAAGTGGCCAGAACATTATCCACAATTGCGCCACTATAGAGTCCTGTGATCTGTTTCCTTAATTCTGGTGTGCCGGTCGTATGACCATAAAAGAGTTCTGTATGAAGGAGTTCTTCCTGCTCATCCTGTGTTAGGAGATCTTTTAGGGATAAAGGATGTACTCCACTTTCGGATAGATTATAATCCACTTTATTTTCAAAAAGTGACTGGTTCCTTTCTAATTCGAATTCTTCAAATTTCATTCTAAGCTCCTTTATTACATGCTTCAAAAACAGCTTTAGCGATCTGAATATCTTGGACCGCTACTCCGGTCAGGTCCGCTATTGTGATCTGGTCATCTGAGGTTCTCCCTAATGCTTTTTCATCCAAAATATCCCCTAATTCTATAATATCTTTTTCATTGATGACACCCTCCGATAGACCATGTACTATTTCTCCCCTTTCCCTGCACTGAAGAATACTGTCGGCCACGATCAGATCTGCTTTTTTCAAGATACCTGTTTCTAACTCCTGTTTGCCTGGTGAGTCCGAACCCATGGCAGTGATATGAGTACCTTTTCTTACATCATCATCTCTCAGTAAGGGTGTTTTCGTGGGTGTTGCCGTAATGATCAGATCACAGGATGCTGCCACATAACCGGGATCAGCGCAAGTTTCTACCTGCCAGCCTTCTTTTCTCATCTCATCCTGGTATTTAAACATTTTTTGTTCATTTCTACCCCAAACCTTAACCTGGCGACACTTGGTCACTGTTGATAGGTACGATACCTGCATCCTGGCCTGTACTCCTGTTCCAAGCACACCAATCGATTTCACCTGTCCGGGTGCCAAGACTTCAGCACAGATCGCACCAGCTACTGCTGTTCGTACATTGGTCAGATAACATTCATCCACAAGTACACCTTTCTCCCGACCAGTGCGCTGGTCAAAGAGCAGCATCATTCCGCCCTGACTCGAAGCTGACCCCAGTTCAGCATTCTCATAAAACCCGGAAGCGATCTTGATCACAAAATAATCATCCCCTTTTATGTATCCGTATTTGATATGAACATCACCCGGTGGATCATCAAATATTAATTCTCCCACTGGCGGTACCACTGTACGACCAGAGGAATAAGCCTTGAAACCATCTTTGATCAATGGAAACAGGTCAAGATCTGGTAATACCTGTTCTATCTGTTCTAATCCGAAGACGTGCATAATATCTCCTGTAATGTTTTAATACTAATATTCCCTCCGCAGACCACAAGACCAACTCGTTGTCCCTTTAGCTCGCTTTTTTTTATCATTAAGGCCGCCATGGCAGTTCCAGCAGCTCCCTCTACCAGCTGGTGATGTTTCTCCATAAGAAGAGTAACACCATCACGGATCTCTTCCTCTGTGACCAGTACGCTTTCATCGATCACACTCTGGCAAATAGGAAAGGTCAGAGAATCGGGCTCTACACCACCAGCCGTACCATCTGAAAGGGTTGGAAGGGATTCAAGATCAAGAACCTCTCCCGAAGCAAGAGATTTGATCATCACAGGTGAATTCTCTGGTGAACAACCAATCACATGGAGATCCGACCATACGGATTTCAGGTAACTTGAGATTCCACCGATCAGTCCGCCGCCGCCAACGGCCACGATCAATACATCCAATCCATCACACTGTGCTTCCATCTCGACACCCACAGTTCCCTGTCCTGCTATTACATCTGGATCATTATAAGGGGAAAGATATACCATGGCTCTTTCTTTTGCCACTGCTCGTGCTTCAGCTTCGGAATCCACACAGTCCAAACCATGGAGACGAATATCTGCCAGATAATTGCGCATATTTTCCAGCTTTGCATCCGATGTATCTTCCGGGACATAGACCAAGCCCGGTATATTCAACTTTTGGCACCCATAGGCCACAGCCGCACCATGGTTGCCTGTGGATGCCGCAACAACGCCCTGCTCCCGCTCAATACTGTTAAGGGAAAGCAATTTGTTCATGGCCCCTCGCACCTTAAAGGATCCAGTGTATTGCTGGTTCTCCAGCTTCAACCACACTTTAGCTTCAGTTAATTCAGAAAGCGACCTTGAATATTCAAACGGAGTGCAGCGAACATGGCCTCTGATACGTTCTGCGGCAGATAATACATTTGTAGGCAGATCCTTTAGTTCAGGATATGTTCCCAACAGAAACTAATCCTCGTACAGTTTGTAAGTGTGCACCCGATAATAAGAATTAACAATATCATACTCTGTGACAAAGTCCCTACCTCGCATGTAGAATTTCCCGGTCCGAGAATCAAAGACCTTCATATCAACGGTGGAACCACCAATAAACTGATAGCGACCTTCATATTGATCGCTTTCGGTTGCACCTAAGAACATTACTGCGCTCAAGATTAATAATGCGCCCGTGACCAAACCGATGGCATAGTGTTTCATATTTTACTCCCTTGTTATTGATAAAGTTATTTATAATCAAATGCAGAAGATTTTTTTTCCTTATACTTTGAAGCGATGTAGTTCACGTGGGACTCTCTTCTTTTTTGTTTTACTTCTCCTGTTCGTGTATCAAAAACTGTAACAAGAACCTCATAGCTTTTATTCCCTACATAATCTTCTTGTGCAAGCAGAACTGTGTCAACCTGGTATTGACCAGGGCTGAGTGCATTGTTAGTCGAGCCCAAGGAAAGGACCATGGTCAGTACTACTATTAAGCCAGTAGTGAACCCAATTACATATTCTTTCATATTTACCTCCATTATTTACGCTTATTTAAACAAAACTAAAAGATCTATGGGAAATTGGTGATAAAAGTTATCAAGTCTTCAAGGCAAAAATACTTAGGCTTACAGGACCAGTACTTAATTGCCACCTATTATAAACCACCATCATCGGCACAGCAAATACCAGAGCGATACTGGAAGCTTTCTGAGATAGAACATGAATCTTATGCGAATCGGTGAAATGGTCGGCCAATCCAATATCTGACAAAAGGATATGGGCGGCAACTATCATACCAATGATAATAAACGCTGTCGCAAATACTTGGCTTTTCTTAGGTATAAAGATAAATGCTGCAGCATAAAAGATTATCGTGATACAATAACAACGATACAACCAATTTGCAAAAAACACATGGGGCGAAAAATATAGATCTACAGGAGTAAAGCCAACGCCAGCAAAACAAATACTGCCGAATACTCCAAATAAGCTCCCGATCCGTGCCACGGTCAAGGTTTTTTTATTTTCACTATATAAGATTGGCAGATAAAGAAAATAAAGTACGAAGATTGGGCAAAGGATAATCAAGGAACCATTGAAGCAATAAAACGGAAGATTGTTTTCCAGACCGTTAAGGGTTTTTGCCCTACCTAGATCACTAAGGTAATTATTTGAGAATGAATATCCAGATGCGGCAGGGTTCAGTTTATTCCCGCCATCATAGGCTAAAGCACTCAAAAAGACCAGAATTATAAAAAGTAGAATACCTATCAGTGGTAATATAAAGAACAGTGTTCTATCCTTGTTTCTAAACACTGTTTTTATCAATACCCTATTTCTGTATCGTGTTACTGAACATGGCTACATCAGAGGACCGCTTGAAGATCAGATCTTTATTCTCCATGATACGTGAGTTCTCGATCCTTACATTCTTACATTTACGAAAAGAAAAGGCAAACCAAGAATTATCATGAATGAAACAGCTTACCACTGCGATCTCATCGCTATTAGTACACTTCACACCGATAGTTCCGGAACCAGATATCTCACAGCCATTAATATAGATCTTTCTCGAACCATCAATGACCACCACTTCAGCATCACAAGTACCACGAGACGTCTCAGTATGCCCAAGCCGAAGATCATGAAGTACGATATTTTCTGAATTATTAAAAATTAGGACCGGTTTGCTCAGATCGTTCTGAATGATGCCAGTGGCCATCTCACCTTTTATAGTAATATTATTTTTATTTTCCACAAGTATTGGTTTAGACACAACGTGTATACCATTGGGTATGGTAATGACTTCCCTGGGCCTGGCGTTCCTGATAAGACTTTGGATCATTTCATAATTCTCTAGAGATAATCTGGCCATGGCAGCAGACTTACCGTCAGATTTGCGCTTACCAGGTTTCGGCCTGGTCAAGTAAAAGTCGAAAGGTAGATCATTCATATCAAGTTCAGATAGGGTCATAATCATGGTCTTGTATCCGTCCAATGAAACAGAAAGGGTATCCCAGGAGCGATAATCATGAAATTCATAATCGCCCAAGCGGGTTGTCCTTACGCTTGCTTCAAAAAAATATTCATCTTGATCTCCTTCTCGATACCCGTAAAGGGCAACCTTTGCTCTTGGTAAAGGTTTTTCTTCTTGGTTAAAGATCTTTCCCCAAAGTACCTGTTTATGTTCCTCTTCTTGTATTAGCTCATCTTCATCAGTTTTAACCTGGTCTGTTACGAGGGTCGTATCAGCTGTAGGTTGAAGCTTGCTATCGACCCTTTCCCAGGTTGCCCCATAAATTGTACCATCATAATCATTACCGCTGTAATCCGTCACGCTGGAATCTATGCCTTCATTGAAAGGCCAAAATCCGATCAATTGTGATGAAGACCTATAATCCAAGGTGTCTGTGGTAGGATCAAGTCCTTCACCGTTATTGAATAGAGAAGTTATTTCTTCGGATGATAGTTTAACATCCCAGATAGCTAATCCATCCATCATTCCCGAAAAATATTCCCCTGATCCGTTCCATTGTGTGCCAATATAAAATGGTTCTGCTTTTGGATATGTTTTTCCTTTTCCAATAACAGATTGAATCATTTTTCCATCAAGAAAAAAGGCTGATGTATCAATGATGTCTGCTGAGTCCCCGATCGTACCATCATTCACAATAGTAAAATAATGCCAGTTGTCATCAATAGGAAAACCGCTATTCTTCAGCTGCGACCAATCCTCACCCATTCTAATGGATCCACCTTTTTCTGAATCCTGTGTTGAACCAAAGTAAAATGGATTCCCAGTTGTATCATTCTGAGATAACACTATTCTGTTTCCGGTGTGTTTGGGATCGCCTTTTCCCCAAACTGCTATACTAAAATCTCCTGAATCAGGTATGACATTAGCATCGATCTGAATGTAATCATCAATACCATCAAAGCTCAGACCGGTGGAGTCAGCCGATAGATCGTAGTCAGGACCACCAAAAAAAGAACAAGAAGCGGAAAAGAAAACAATCAGAGTAAGAATGAACTTTTGCACAATTGGAAATTACTGTTTCATTTTAGATAAATACAAAAACGGCTCATTATTTATTTGAGTTATGAATGATCAAAGACCTAATTCCAAATTATAGATCTATATCGATACTATTACAACAGATCGCTTGTTGAGGATAATGGTCTGATCAGATATGGTCTAACAATTTTCTTCATTCAATAATACCTGGATGGACTAATATATATGGGTTGTCAATTCCGGAAAATGTTCTTTATATGATTTGGGGTCAAAATTTTTTCCGTTCTTTAAACAATGATCAAAAAAATCCAATAATAAACGGTTCATGATCATTCTTATCCTTGCTGATGATATCTCGCCAGAACCATACCATTTTGTGATACGACTAAATTGGGAGAAATCAGTGAAATCAAAATGGGTTGAACCTTCAACGCTAAAATGCACTGACAGATCACTGTTGTTTGAGGCCAGCGTATCTAATATGGAATAATTGTTGCTTTCACCCCAGTTAACCTGACCTAAATGTCCAAACGGCTTTTTCAGATCTTGATTGACCAATCGGCTGGGAATCGGCATGAACCAGGAATCCAGTCCAAAAACCGCATCTATACGGTTATCATTATATGTGGTGAAAATAGATGTACCACCCCCGAACGAATGTCCGAAGATACCAATATTATTCAGATCACTTATTTTCGCCAGACCAGGGTCACCAAAAAAATCGAGTGAGACTTTATCGATAATGAAAGTTATATCCGCAGACCTTATGTCTATCTGCATTTCTCTTATCTTCCGACCTTCATCTTCATTGATACCATCAGGAAGTCCTGACCTTGAGAATATAACTCTGTTACCAGGCAGAACAGTTACCCCGGAATCATATGTATGATCACAAGCAATAACAATATAACCATGGCTAGCTAATTCTTCTACCTGGGTCGTATTCTGGATCTTCATACCACGATGTCCGTGTGAAAAGATAATGATCGGGAATGTGGTTCTACCAGCTACTGGTTCAGCATCCAACCATGCATTACATTCAATTGTTCCCAGATTGTCCATTAAGTATTCGGGCATATCAAAATTTTTTGTGATGACATCTCTGACCAAAGCATAATCTTTAACATATGGAGCACGATGATTGACAGAATTCTTTTTTGCAGGGTACCAGACACGAACCATTAGCTCACGAACGTTTTCATTCTTATCCTGATACCACGCTGAACGAGTGGAGTCTACTAAATGAAAGGTCTTGGTTCCGACAGGATAGGTTCCAGTGGGAGCAGTTATATTACTCATCGGAACTGCCGTCTTTATTATTGCAGCGCACCCATTAAGAATAAGTAGAGATAACAATAAGAAAGGTTTTATGATCTGAATATCATCCCGCATCGTGTGTATGTAATTATTTGTATTCTGTCCAAACGTTATTAATGATCATACCAAATTCATATTTAAGAGATGAACAGAGATCATATTCTATTGTTTAGATCAATTTTTCATCTATGAATTTGGAATATAATTCGCGCCCGACCCAAGCATCGGTCGCTGCATAATTTATTTGCTTAGTTGACAGTTTCTTTGCGCTCCAGTTTGACGTTCGTGCCTGTTTGGATATTCTAAAACCAAAAAAGAGAGCAGCCAATCCTCTAAGACCATGGTGCGGAATATCTGACCTCCGTGCTATCTCACCCAGGTCAATGAAGGCTTGAGGATCGAATGGGGACAATTGCATTAATTCTATCAGATCACGATCAAGGGCAACACCGCACTTAATAATATCAGGATGGGAAAGAATAGATATTATACTTTCAGAGAGCCCAAGCTTATGTAACTGAATAATATAGACCCTACCATATCCTGCTAACTGTAGGATTGATGTTGGATGCATCTCGCCTTTACGAAAAGTTGGACGCGTCTCGGTATCAAAACCTATGATCTTTTCTCTTGATAATGCATCACATGCCCTCTCGGCATCTTTTAAAGAAGATACTATGTGGACCGGTCCTTCATAATAACGAAGAGGAAGTTCATTGATCTCATCTTTTGTCAATTTTTTGTAAGTGGGTCGCAATATTTAGCTATTTGTTACGATCTTTGACCTTTAATTAATATAGGTATTGGATACACCCTGATATAAATCCTGAAATAATTATGTTTTAGTATGATCATAGGTCCAACGGTTTTATGGGGCTCACAATCTTGCTGGGATCATCTTTCCAAATCTTGGGGTCTGCATCCACATAAAGTTCCACTTCATTTCCATCCGGATCTCGTACATAAAGGCTCTGGGTTACCGTATGATCACTAGCACCATCTATTTGAATTCCATGCTCTATTAATTCATCGCGCACTGAGCGCAATTCATTTAAAGTGTTCCCAACTTTGATCCCTATATGATAGAGCCCTATTCTTTTACCCTGCATTGGGCCCGGTGCATCCCCAACCTCTATCAGCAATAATTCATGGTGAGTTCTTCCGGATGTTAATGCAGAAACATGGTCTCCTATCTTCCCAACTTCATCAAATCTCAATAGATCCCTATAGAAAGTTAAAGACCTGTTAAGGTCTCGAACATAGAACACAACATGACCGAGATATTGAGCTATCATCGTAGTATAATGGGGTTAATCATTAGATTGCTGATCCTTGATCTCATCATAAATACTATATCCCAGGAGAATAAGCAACAGTAAGAGAAACAGCCATTTCATTTACCAATCCCATCCTTTCTGACTATAAGCATCTTTTTCTGGCAGAGGAATATCTTCCTGTTTAGTAACAAAGGTCCATTTGTCCAGCATGTCTATTATATCTGCTTCATGTTTATGTTCCAATTTTTTCCAGGTCTTTGTTCTATCTTCAATGTTTATGTAGCATTCCCACCCGACCGATTCCTGATACTGTGATATTGGCGAAACTTCCCTTTGCCCAAAATAGGTGTTAAAAATATCTCGAAGCTTTTGAATCCGTTTTTCCACTGAGTTTTTTTGAGATCCATGTCCTTTAAACAGGAAAGGGTTATGCTCCGCGAATAATTTAAGCATAGTAAATGTTGATGTTGATACTTTTCGGTCATTCTTACAAGTCAGACCGAACTCAGTGGGGTGTATGAGAGAACTGGTATCATGCCCGATCACCGTTCTCAAATAGGGCAGATTCTCATCATATCTATTCCCAATTAACTCTATTGTGATATCTGGCCATTCAACATCAGGCGCATAATTTTTCTCCGAAATTTCTACTGATACTGATAAGTCTTCCTGTAATTCTTCAAACGTGTCCCAAAGCATTGTTGACACATTGCGCAGGTCCAATATCTGTCTACTTATATAGATCGAGAAAAGTTGCTTTTTATCTTTAATAATAGCAGACAGATTAAATGAGAACTGGGTGAGGATACTAAGAAAAGCCATTATATTGATAATGGTCTGCAATTCATACTTATTGGATATCCATAACCATAGTACTGCCTGGATAATGACCCATTTCCATTGCTTTGAAAGGTCTGACATTTGTGAACGGGCACCATCCATCATGATCTTGAAACGTGTTTCATCATCCCGATCAACAGACCTCCGCCAAATGTGAAACCTATCATTAATTTGTTTATTGGAATATTTCTTCCCAAAATATAGCTGAAACAATTTTTGTATTTCGATCATGGATTTTCGAATCTATGAAAGTTTCTTACAATCGGGTGAGAAATAATTAGCTGAAACAACCGCAAATGGCTTTGACCGGATTCCAGCTTAATCCTGGTGATATCTATGATCCGCTCACTATTAG
>DCMX01000235.1 GCA_002321855.1 Fidelibacterota bacterium UBA1611
AGTTCTGCTTTTCGATCCCAAAACCTTCGTACCGTCTATCAAACGACTGTACAGTGTAGGATGATACCACACCTACAGGACCTATATTCCATGGCAGAGAACCACCAACCTCGTATGAAAGTTCTTGGTTTTGTCTGACATAGGCATACCGCGATCCCGCTGGAATAACTGAATAAAAAAGATCAGGACGATATGTATTATCTTCTCTGTTATGAGAATCATCTATTCCAATTCTTCCATGTATTTTTAAGTCTTTTAAAAAGTCTATGCCTAGTGATGGTGTATAGTTTAGACTAATAGAGCCCATAAATCGTTTTGACATTGCATCATACTCAACTCCTGCGACCGAAACACTATCGGTGAAATAATATGGCTGCCAGTCCAACACTGGATTACCATCTTCATCCAAGACCATTTCATCATTCGAATCGTAGACGGGACGCTTTGGAGCAAAAACAGTATTTCCGATCCATCCGAATATGTTATTATCGTTCATGGGCATAGTGCGCTTATTTTGCGTGTAACCAGATGATACCGAAATATTAAAGTTCTTCGCAGGGAAAATATCAAGATTAACTCGTACGTTTTTTCTATCCATATAGTTATTTTTTTTCTCGATCGTCAGACCCTCTTCATAACGATTATCTAATGAAATATAATAGTTAGCATTCGCTGTACCACCAGCAATGCTAAAATGATCTTGCCTAATATCACCAGGTGTGAGCACCGCGTTAATGTCTTCCGCGGAATAGTAACCATCCTTTTCAATAGAATATTTATAGGAAGGTTCATTCTGTCCCGTAACGTTTTTATACTTCATTGTATAATTCCGACCATCCGTTCTCTCATATCCAAGACCTTTTTTTGTTGTTATGAGTACAACTCCATTTGATCCATTAGTTCCGTAAGATGTTGCCCCTGCGGGACCTTTTAATATTTCAATACTTTCTATATCCTCAGGGTTAATGTCAGCTAGTGTTGAAAAACCCTGACCACCTGTCCATGAGGTAGAATATTCATCGTTATCAAGGCGGACCCCATCAAGGTATATTACAGGCTGCTCATCGCCGTTTAGTCCACCTCCAGCTCTAACATCAAATCTCCATCCACCACCGACGTTACCACTTGACTTACGAATATCAACTCCCGATACTTTTCCATACAGCATCTGTGACATGTCACTAAAATTATTTACATCGGTAAGATCTGACGCATTTAACCTAGACACTGAAACTTCGGTATTGCCTATAGACCTCTCTGAGGCCATTCCCGTTACAACAACCTCCTGGCTTGAGAAAACGTCCGAAGATAGAGAGATAACGTTGTCTGATGCAGCACTTGTAGTAATTGATGTCTTTTTATATCCTATATAGGATGCAACCAATACATATTCACCCGTAGGCTCATAATCAATGGTGAACTTTCCATCCTCACCAGTTGCTGCACCAAGATTCGTGCCCTCAACCATGACATTAGCTCCCCATAAAGGAGCACCATTTTCATCATTTACAACACCAGTAACAGTTGCCCTTGTGGTCGAAAGAATTAATGTCCACGATACCACGAAAATATACTTTCTCATTACTACCTCATCATGTTTAAATAAAGTTGATCGAATCTATAATTCTTAAATACCGAATGTCAATTCTAATTGTGATTTATCTTGTGAAATCAAATTATGATATTCCTAATTTTTCTAATTCGGACATTATTTGCCTATTGTAATAACCTTTATAAAAATAATCATTTCTCTTTTGAGGATCTTTTATTCTTGACGCGATCTCATTCATATAGTCAAAGTACCGTTCAAGTATATCCTTGGCTTTATCATCTCTACCTAAAATTGTGTACAATTCGAAGATCTTCACAATGTTGTAGGGCATCTTAATTTCCATCTTTTGATCTTCTATCATTTCTATTGATATATTGGCCCATTGATCAAATTCCTTATAATTTCCAAGGTAGTTATTGAATAATGCCAAAAATAAATAAATATTCAATCTTGTCTCTCCTCTGGTCTGATCACCTAAGCTCGCATTATAGTCCATGAAATTTTCCAAGGCCTTTTCATAGTTTCCTGATCTGTAGTGCAGATAGCCAGAAAGATTGGCAGCCAAAGAGTATATACTCTGATACTCGGACTCTTTTGCTAGGTCATATAGATCATCAAGAACAAGAAAAGCACTATCAAGATAACCAGCATAAAAATAATTATAGGACAGGCCTACACTATAATTAGCATAGGCGTCCTTTAAGCCAAGCTCCTTGTAGATCGCACATGTCTTTTTAACGTAATGATTTGCACCCATATAATCTCCAAAAACAGATCGATAGCTACCTAATAATGCATAGGAAAACGCTAAGGCTGATTTATTATCAGTATCAATACTTATTTCTTTTGCTTCTTGAAAAAGTGGATAAGCCTTATCGAAATAACCTCTGATAAAATATGCTTGCCCCAAACCTATTAGAGCATTAGGCAGTTCAATACGATCCTCTAACTCTCTCACGATCTCAAGTGACCTCCCCATATACTCAAAAGTAGTTTCATCTTCTTCTTGGAAATAGGCGATGATGGCGAGTCCATTGAACGCTGATTTCATCCCTTTTCGATAGTCGATCTCTTTTGAGATATCAAGTAACTTTCTAAAATAATACTTGGCGGAATCCGAGTTCCTAAGGGCTTGGTGAGATCCTGCTATACCAAGATAACTATCAGCAATTTGCTCAAAATCATTTAGTTTTCTTGAAATATTCAGGCAATTCTTATGTATAGCAAAAGATTTATTCAAATTCCCCTGTGCGCTAAAAATGATAGCTAGTTTATGGTGTGCTTTCACTAGGTTGCTATCAAGATCGATCGCCATTTTTAATAGGTCTTTAGCAATTTCAATATCTTCAGCATCCTGTTTTTTCTCCCACCCATATTTCCCCTTTAAATAGTATTCATAGGCAATGGGATCAGACCTATATTTTTTGTGGTCTTGACCTTTGGAGCGTTTCGAATAAATATTGATCTTTGATGAGACACTGTCTGCTAGATTACTGACGATCAATGATGAGTTTTCTATACTCTCGGTCCATTTGTTACCGAACAAGGTGACCCCGTCCCTGATATCCAATAATTGACAGCGCAGATTAAATTGGTCCTTTATCTTATGCAGACTGCTTGTCAATACATACTTCACATCAAGCTCAGATGCTATCTCTCTTTCAGAAATTGTACTGTTCTTAAAATTTAAGATAGAATTCATAGTAGAGATCCTTATAAGGCCCTTCTTAGACATCTCAACAATGAGATCCTCTGTCAATCCATATGCCCATGCTTCATCATTCTCGCTTCCTAAATTCTTCATATATAATATCGCAATAGAGGGTATCTCTTCTTCTTGAGCGATCCCAATCCCTAAAAAGGATATATTGAGCCAGAATAAAATTCCGATCACAGTAAGCACTGCTCCGGTGATACTGAACACGTTCCATTTGAACTTTCGAATATCCTCAGGCTTCAATTTTGCAGTCACTTTAGATAGGTCGGTCTGTGGAAGATCATGAGAAACGATACAAAAGGCCTTCACCTCTTGAGAAACTCCCTTAAGGCTGGGTTTTCCCAGATAAACGGTCTCGAATTCAGGATCCCTTTCCAATGCGGCATTCACCCTACCTGATATGGCAATTCCACCAGGAGCAGCAAACGGTTCGATACGGGAAGCAATATTTACATCATCACCCACAACATCACGACCTTGAAGAACAACTTCCCCCTGATGAATTCCGATACGAAGTATCAGGTTATCTACATTTTTAACAGCATTCTGAATTGCTATAGCACAGTCCACTGCATCATGATTGGTTCCAAATGACAAAAGCAGTCCGTCACCCATTTCCTTAAGCCATTCACCTTTATACTCATAAACAATGGACTTTAATAATTCACGCTGCTTTTCTAAAAGCTCCAAGGCCATCGGCTCATTTTCAGCAGCGAGCTTTGTGAAACCAACGATATCCGTGAATACAATCGCAGCGAGCTTTCTGGTTGTCTCAGGCATTACGCAGGATCCAAATTATTGTAGCTATCTATGATGCTTTTGTTCCAGCGATTTTTTTCTATATACGCTTTTCGAAGATCTCGATCTATTAGTTTAAATGATCGTTCCATAATGATATCATAAAGAATTATTTTTATTCATATTATAAAGATTCAACAATTCAATAAATTGAGTTTCATCCCTAAAAGGATCCAGTAAAGGATCTATATACAAATAAACATATGGATTATCATTTATAATATCATCTCGGAATATTGCGTATCCTTCTGGTCGTTTTCCTGAATATAGTTTAATAATACCGACCATACTTTTGGCTCCATCTGAATCTCCAAAATGTTCTAATTCAGATATTATTGATGCTACTTCTTCTGTGTGATTTTGGATAGCATGGATGATTCCCTGTGCACATAGTGATAATGCCTCATGTTGAGCTGAAAGTCCCAGGAAACCATTTCTTGAACTTTGTAGCACCTTCAACGCACTGGTATAATCTTTTTCCAGCAACAGTATCCAGCCTTCAACCAGATTTGCTAAAGGCGAAAAAGTTGTTTGATCATATATTGTTTCAATTGTATTGGATGCCTTATCAAAACTGCGTTCAAAATAATACCCAATTGAAAGGTGTTCTAAGGCCATGGTTGATGTAGGATTAAGGTCCACAAATTTTTTATATGCGTTAATACCTTCTACCATTTTCCCTTGTGCAGTCATTATTTCAGCTAATGTTTTCCATGCAAATCCATCCTCTGGTTTAATATCAGTTGCTTTTTTAGCCATTGTCTCTGATTCGTTCCACCTCCCTTTCGACATGTATAAAGTGCCTAATGATATATACGCCTGTAAAAATCCTGGATGAACTTTGATGATATTCTTCAATGTTCTCTCAGCATCTTCCTTTTCATTCAAGCTGATTTGTATCTTAGCCAGGTTTATACCGATAATGCCGGAAAGAGGATCAAGCTTTTGTGCCGCTTTACCATATAGAAGTGCTTTTTGATGATCTTTTAATACTATTTTTAAGAAATCTGAATACCAGTGGTGTGCTGTTGCATAATTTGGATTTAGTTCTATTGCCTTTAAATAGTATGATTCGGTTTTACGCGGATCATCTTTTCTGATCAGACTTACAAAGGCATTGGCTGCGTGTACCTCTGCAGACTCAGGATTCAGGTCCATGGCCTTATTCGCATTATACTCTGCTAATGGAAGATTCTCATCAAAACTTGCATAACCGTAATCAGCTAATAACAAATAAGTATTGGCAAGTCCTACATATGCCAACTCATACCCTGGATCTAATTGCACTGTTCTTTTGAAGAATGATAAGGCTGTTCTCATACCATCTTCATCTCTACGATCTTGGAAATGGATTCCTTGCAAATACATATTATATGCTTCAATAGATGTTTCTGTCTTCTTAGGTTCACGATCATTTGTGTGAATGATATAATCCATTTTTAGGGTACCGACAATGGTCTGCGCTATCTCATCCTGGACAGCAAAT
>DCMX01000264.1 GCA_002321855.1 Fidelibacterota bacterium UBA1611
CCCTGATCATAATGAACTGGACTCTGTTAACATCATTCGTAATAAATCTAGCGTTCTTCATCTGGGTATGGATCTACAACGTTTTGATGGTTGCGAAGTTAAAAAAGAAGGAAAACCGCTAATCTTATGGAACCATCGCTGGGAGTATGATAAGAATCCAGAATTATTTTTCTCCGTTTTAAGAAAGGTCAAGAACGATGGCTATAATTTTCAGTTAATAGTTCTTGGTGAAAATTTCAGTCAATCGCCTGTAGTCTTTGAACAGGCGAAGAATATATTCAAAAATGAAATTGTCCAATGGGGTTATACAAAATCCTTTGATGAATACGCTGAATGGCTCCGAAAGGCTGATATTTTGCCTGTGACATCGAATCAAGAGTTTTTTGGGGCGAGTGTTGTAGAAGCAATTTACTGTGGTACCTGGCCAATTTTACCGAATCGCTTAGCCTACCCAGAGCTGTTGCCAAAAGAATTACACCAACAACACCTTTATTCCACTGAAATCGATCTCTACAACAAGATCATTTGGACTATTGATAATTATAAAAAGGTACGGTCTCAATCATTCAGTTCATTAGCTGAACAATTTGATTGGGAAACTATAAAGATTAGTTATGATTCCTTGTTTTTTAGATGAGAATCAAGAAATCTTAGTATTGCCTGGTTCGCAGTGATCTGGTTTTTCTTTTTTATGAAGCCATGGCCTTCATCATCAAAAACTACATACTCAACAGGGGTATCCTTCTTTTTAATAGCATCTACCATCTCATCTGACTCAACTTTTAATACCCGAGGATCATTAGCTCCCTGTAGTATCAGGGTGGGCTTTATTATATTTTCAGCGTGGAACAAGGGGGAGATAGAATATAGGTAATCTTCCATAGTATTTGGATCCCCAAGTTCCCTGTAGAGTGATTCCTTAAACGGTTCCCACCACGGAGGTATGCTTTTTAGGGTTCTAACCCAGTTGGTCACTCCATAAATATTTACACCAACATCAAACTCAGCAGGCTTAAAGGCCAGTGCAGCCATAACCATGAACCCTCCATAACTGCCGCCTATGATCCCAATCCTGTCCGGGTCAATAAAGTATTTTTTCTTTAGCCATGACTTGGCCCATACACAATCATCAAGGTCACCACCGCCGTGGTCTCTATCATCAAGGGACTGGAATGTTTTTCCATATCCGCTACTGCCACGATTATTTACCGCGAGCACAGCATAGCCATGATTGGTAAGGTACTGAATAAGGGATCTGTATCCCACTCTAGACTGGCCTCCGGGGCCTCCATGAACCCAGACCAATGCAGGTACTTTATTTTTAGTATTTGCATGGGGAGGCCTATAGAAAACAGCTGGAATTTTTTTACCGTCAAAGGACTTGTAGCGAACCACTTCAACGCTGGCAAGGTTAGATTCATCTATGATGGGATTCTTTGAATCGGTGAGTTTCTGGTATTTTTTAGTATCAAGGTCCATCACGTACAGGTTTGGTGGTGATTTTGCACCTCCATGATAGAAGGAGAACTTGCTTTCTGTTTTTGAAATGCTAACAGAAGTAATATCACCATCTGGCAGCCTGGGCAATCTTAGGGTACGATCCATGTTTAATTCGCGAATCTTTATTTTTGTTTTTGAGTCAGCATTAATTCCTGTGACCCTATACCTGCCCTTTCGGGAGATATAGCTGTACCATATATCCCAATCTTCTTCCTGCACCTTTTCTACGGACCCAGATTCTATTTCATATCTTTTTAAATACATAAACTCACTGCCTTCATCCGTCAAGAAATAAAGATCTTTTGAGTCAACGGAGAAATAGGATGGAGAATAATTGATCTCAGAACTGTGTACACTGATATGCTTTTTTTCTTTTGATACGATATCATAGAGATACATATCTGAGTCGTATCGTGTGTGTTCTTTACTGAGAGCAATAAACTTTTCATCGTTGGAAACTGCACCAAAATCCAGAGCGTCATCATTTTTGTAAATAAGATTATATTGGAACGATGCAATATCCATCCTATAGATATCCATAAACCGTGCATCTCTTTTGTTTGATCCAAAGTAAAAACTTTCTTCACCATAGGCCCAACCGTAAAATCTTGCACGTACATTATCCCCCGGTGTTAAATCTTTCACAGAGCCATCTGTATTCAATAGAAATATATGATGTAACTCGTCCCCGCCATTGTCACTTCTGTAGAGTATTCGTTCATCATTTGGGAAATAAGATATAGCAAAAACCGAATTGGTGTCTGATTGGGTTAACTGTGAAGTCTCACCAGAATTGATATCTACTTTAAAAGCATTATATATCCCTGACTTATTACTGGTAAAAAGAATAGATCTTTCGTCAGGTGAGAAGCTTGAGCCAGAATAAGATGTTGTATTCATAAACTCTTCAATTGAATACTCAACGTGCTGTTTGGCACAACCTCCAAATATATTCAACATAAATACAAAACTAACTGGTGTTAAATATTTCATGGTTACTATCTTTTTTTAAGAAAAATTACTTTTTCTTTATGATGACAAATGTCATATCATCTTTTAACTCTGCGTGACCATCCAACCATCGATCGCACAAATCCACTAGGCCATCTTTGATCTCTTCCACTGATCTAGTCGCTAGTGACCTGATCTCTTCTTCTGTCCGCTCATAGCCCACCATCTCATCATTCACATTCTCTGCTTCTGGCAATCCATCAGACATCATTATTAAGAGGTCTCCTTTGTTCTTAAATGGCACATCTTGCATCATATGTATGG
>DCMX01000257.1:0-1845 GCA_002321855.1 Fidelibacterota bacterium UBA1611
GCAGCGGTTGATTATGTAGAGAAAGTCAAATAAACGGAATTAACCAAATGACCCGAGAAAAAATAGTTATTACAGGTTTGGGGGTACTCGCACCCAATGGGAATAACGTTGATGCATTTTGGGCAGCCTGTACTGCAGGGGAAAGCGGTATTGGTCGCATCACATATTTTGATTCATCTGAACATCGAGTTAGTATCGCTGGAGAGTTATCGGATTTCCAACCGGAGATGGTTTTGGATCCAAAAGAAATTCGAAAACTCGACCCATTTTCTATTTATGCATTAGTAGCTACTGACGAAGCGGTAAAAATGGCTAATATTGATCCAGAGAAATTAGATTTGGATCGTGTTGGCGTTACAATTGGTACCGGTGTGGGCGGAATCCAAACACTAGAAGAACAACATTCAGTAATAGAAAATAAAAGCGCACGTCGAGTATCTCCCCAGTTTGTTCCCAAGATGATTGCTAATATTGCTGGTGGACATTTGTCCATTCGGTGGGGATTCAGAGGACCAAACCAAACAGTAACCTCTGCATGTGCCTCTGCGACCGATGCAATTGGAATGGCTATGAGACTGATTATCGCAGGAGATGCTGATATGATGATCTGTGGAGGTACTGAAGCCAGTGTGACCCCATTGACTATTGCAGGGTTTGCTAATATGCGGGCATTATCACAATCATGTGATGAGCCCACTAAAGCCAGCCGACCTTTTGAGAAAGACAGGAATGGATTTGTCTTGGGTGAAGGTGCTGGGATTTTGGTTATCGAGACTGAAAGTCATGCAAAAAACAGAGGAGCAACAATTCTAGCTGAACTAGCGGGATATGGCTCAACTGATGATGCTTTTCATGTGACTCAACCAGCCATGGGCGGTACTGGTGCTCTTAAAGCAATGGAACGAGCAATCATAGATGCTGGATTACAGATCACAGACATTGATTACATCAATGCTCATGGCACATCTACTCCATTTAATGATCGGAATGAATCTGCTGCAATTTCAACCCTTTTTGGTGATCACTGTAATAAACTCAAGGTAAGTTCCACAAAATCTATGACCGGGCACCTTTTAGGAGCTGCAGGCGGGATTGAAGCTGTTGCTGCCGTAAAAACAATCCAAGATCAACTCTTACCTCCAACGATAAATTACGATACACCTGACCCAGACTGCACATTAGACTATGTACCCAATAAAGCACAAGCCCATACGGTAAATGCTGTCCTATCCAATACCTTTGGTTTTGGTGGACATAATGCGGTGATCTGTGTTCGGAAATACGATTGAATTTATTTGTAAAACTTAAACAATTTTTTCTCGATAGAAGCAGTTCTGTCTACCCCGTTGAAAAAAAAATAAACTATATTTTTTATAATAAGGATTATCTTAACCAAGCCTTTACTCACAAATCACTTGATACGAGCCCAAGGAGTAATTACGAACGATTGGAATTTCTTGGCGATGCCGTTATAGATATAATTGTAAGTCGGGAACTTATGCGAGAATTTCCGGAAGGTGATGAAGGTTTACTTACCCAACGCCGTGCGTCCTTAGTTCAAAAACCTTTTTTAGCACAAATTGGCCAATTATTGGATCTAATGGATCATCTAAAGATTGAATCCAGTGTGGATTTAACAATTGAAAAGATTGCTGAAAAACAAATGGCAAATATTTTTGAATCATTGATTGGAGCAATGTATTTAGATGGTGGAATTGAACCCTGCCGACGACTTATTTTAGATACAATTTGGGCGCATAAGGAGGATGCATGGAAATCAACCAATTATAAAGGGAAACTCATTGAGTATTGCCACTCCAAGGAAATTGATAATCCTGTATTTCT
>DCMX01000257.1:2224-3024 GCA_002321855.1 Fidelibacterota bacterium UBA1611
AATTGGATCCCAGGTCTTTGCTTCCGGATTGGGTACAAACAAAAAAACCGCAGAACAAATTGCGGCTCAAATGGCTTTAGAGGAGATGGGTGCTCCTATTTAAGATTCTAGGCTGCTGATCTTATCTCGCAGCTTTGCTGCAAATTCATATTCTTCTTCTTCTACTGCCTCTTTCAATTTTTCTTTCAAAGCTTCTAAAGAATATTCTGGTTTTTTTATAGATTTTTTGGTGTCTTTCAACATGTCTTCTTTTACACCTGCATCCTTCAATACACGGGGTGCAACTAAAATCGGTGCCTTCATTCGAAGTGCAACTGCGATAGCATCGCTGGGACGTGCGTCAATTATTCGATTCCCAATAACATCTGATTCCAATTCCATTTGCGCATAAAAAACACCATCCGTCAAATGACTTACTCTAACTGTTTTCAATGATCCATCTATACCGGTAATAACATCACAGATTAAATCATGAGTCAAGGGACGAGGCGTCTCAACCACTTCGATTGCAAGGGCTATGGATTGGGCTTCATATGAGCCTACAATAACAGGGAGACATATTTCACCAGAAATTTCCTTCAAAATCACAGCATAACTTCTGCTTTCCGGATGGTATGAAATCTTAAGTACTTTTACAGGAATCATGGTCTTTTCGATAATTCTTCCTTAAGTCTTGAAATTTTCTTCACAGGACTTGGATCAGTCCCATGGAGAATTGCACACCAATAACTTAACCAATCTCCATAGTAAATCATATGAAGAAATCGTTCTTGAAATGAATTTCCTGTCATTTCTAAAAC
>DCMX01000196.1:0-10307 GCA_002321855.1 Fidelibacterota bacterium UBA1611
TGTGGCGGATGGGATATCCGTATGGAATTCGTACGGTTGATAAATCAGCATGGGTTGAAAGGAAAAGTACGTGCTAATAAAACTGGTTGTCTTGATGCCTGTGAATTGGGCCCTGCATTGGTTATCTATCCTAACGGATACTGGTATACCGGGGTAAAAAAGGAAAATGTTAAAACCATATTCGAACATTCGGTCCTGAAGGATGATCCAGTAGATGAACTAATTGCAGATGAGTCTATTTGGGATCAACTGAAAAAAATAAGATCAAGATGAAAATAATAGTTTACTATCTTGCTTTCCCGATTTTAATAGTAGGACAATTTTCAAGTGTACAGTATGGGCTTGGGTTGGATATTGGTTCTTCTGGCTCTGGTATCTTTTTTAATCATATGTGGACCAATACATCTGAAACAGCGAGTATAATAGCCGAATTCCGTTATTTCGATGTAAAGGGCGATGAAGAGACAATTGTTTATGATTATTGGACAAATCAATATTCAACTGTTGGCGGACAGAACCTAATATTGTTACCGATGCTTCTTGGTGGTAATTATTATCCATTCGCTGGTATGATAGCCAATAACTTTTCTCCCTTTGTCACCCTGCGCAGTGGTCCCATATTCACTATTGATGGAAAAGAAACAAGAGGAAACTTTCACGAACGGTGGAGCGAGTCTCAGACACATTGGTCATTTGGCGGTTTCATTGGTTTGGGGTTAGAGTTCAAATGGGTTAATCTCAGTTCAGTCATTCTTCATGTTGGTGCTGATATTTTACCCTTAAGCCAAAAAGCAGATGATAAAGATGATTACAGTGGTATGTTGATCCATATTGCTTTTAACAGATTTCGAAAATAATCACTAATTTTATAGTGCTTTAGTTATAATGGTATGATGAATAAATCGAACCAGTCCTTGATCTCTCATATACCAGAATGGGGTTTAATAATTTAGATCATTCCTATGTCTGAATGTCTTTTTTGCAAAATAGTTGATCAAGAGATTCCTGCTGACATTGTATATGAAGATGAACATATCATGGCATTTCGAGATATAAACCCCCAGGCTCCTATACATATTTTAATCATCCCAAAACAGCATATTCGCACTCTAAATGATCTCAAAGGTCAAGATGCAGAGCTTGTTGGGAAATTGATCTTAGCTGCAAAGAACCTTGCAGCTAAGGAAGGTATTGCAGAAGATGGCTACCGTACCGGATTTAATTGCAATTCAGCAGCCGGACAAACAGTGTATCATGTACACCTTCACCTGCTTGGTGGCAGGAAATTCACTTGGCCGCCTGGTTAGATTAAACACCAGAAAACCGGTGAAACTATTCTATCTGTGATCAATCAGAGGATGGTTTTCCCGTCGAAAAATCACTAAATTTAGTTACCACATACTGTAACATCACCATTGTATATATCCGAACTGAAGATTCACGGCTTTAAGTCCTTTGCCAAAAAAGAGGTAATGAAACTGGGCGAAGGGGTTACTACGGTCGTTGGTCCGAACGGTTGTGGGAAGACCAATATTGTTGATGCTATTCGCTGGGTATTAGGTGAGCAAAAGTCACGTGTTTTGCGTAGCGGAAAAATGGAGGATGTGATCTTTAATGGTGCCGATGGTTTTAAACCCTTGAACGTATGTACGGTTTCCCTAACCGTACATAACAATAGCGGTAAGCTTCCTGTCGAGTATAATGATATTGAGATCGGTCGCCGTGTATTCCGGAATGGTGAGAGCGAATATACCATCAACAAAACTCCATGTCGATTGAAGGATGTTAATGATTTGTTCTTGGATACTGGTATGGGCGCTGATGCATACTCAGTGATAGAACTAAAAATGATAGACCAGATACTCTCGGAAACTGGAGATGATCGCCGACGAATGTTCGAAGAGGCCGCTGGAATCAACAAATACAGGCTCCAGCGTAGATCCACACTTCGGAAATTTGAAGCAACTCATTTTGATCTGGAACGAATTAATGATATTATTGATGAAATAAAACAAAAAGTTCAGAATCTTGATCTGCAACTTAAACGTTTCAAACGCCATAAGAAATTGAGTGAGAAATTGGGGGAACAGGATATAGCACTGGCTTTCTTAAAAGTGCAGCGTTATCGTACCACAATTGACCCATTAGAAAAACAGATAAAAGAATACCGACACTTACGGGAATCTAAAACCACAGAATCATCGATTCACGAAAAGGAATTGAAACAATATAGGGAAACATATAGCCTACAGGAAAAAGAGCTTAACGAATTACAAACTCAAATGACATTACTGGTTGACAGGCAACAGATCCTACGCCAAGATATTCTTGTTTGGACGGAAAAAGGCAGATCTGCATTGGCCAATATTGATAGGCAAGAACAGGAATATGTTTCAAACGATGAAAAAATAGATTTACTCCAATCCCGGTCTGAGGATCTGGAGCAAGAATTAGCTGAAATAGAATTAGAGATAAATGGAAAAATAGATCATTATAAAACAGAGAAAGATTCTTTCCAAACACTAGAATCTGTTTATCTAAAAACCGTAGAAGATCTGGATAGTATACAGAATGATCGATGGCAGTGTCAGCAGGGTATTGCAAGTCAGCGATCCCTGTATGATCGTACGATTTCTATGGTAGAAGAGAAACAATCATTATGTGAAAAACTGAATGAAAGGATATTAGAGCAGAAGCAAAATGAGAAAATTCACAGAGGGAGACAGAAACAAATAGATGTACAAAGTAAAACCATCGATCAAAAGCTTGCTTCTTCAAAGAATAATTTGGATAGAATAGAGTCGAAGCTTCAGATCCTGCAGACAGAAGAACAAGAATTAGTAAAGCAGTATCATCATTTATCGGCAAAGAAGGATTCCTTGGAAAGCCAAAATTCTTTTTACCAAGAGTTAGTGGAATCAAAAGAAGGCTTCCCAGAAGGGACTCGGTATGTATTAGAAAATCCAAAGAAATTTCCCAATGTCCTCGGTACGGTTGCGGATGTATTCCTAGTAGATGATCTATACAGAGATGCTCTTGAAACCGGCTTGGGTGATCTATCTCATTGCATGATCACAAAAGATAAGAAATCTGCGCTTAGCACACTCAAAAATGCTTTTTTGGAGCAGGCGGGTGATCTTGCTATCATACCACTGAAAGAAGCTATAGACTTAAAGAAAAGGTTGAATCCAGTTCCTAAGAACGGGACCGTATTTGGTCGTGCTTCAGACCTGGTAAAGACCGATAAAAAACTTCGACCCTTAGCAGATTACCTGCTTGGAGATCTATTGGTTGTGGAAAATCTCCAAGATGCTATAAATGATCCCGATCTTAACGGTTGGGGACTGGTTGATACTGCTGGATCCTATTCTGGGAGTGACCTGGTCCTGAAAAATCGTCAGATCTCAGAGCATGGTAATTTGATCGGAAGACAGGAAAAACTAGATACGATTGCTTTTGAACTTAACGGCCAAAGAAAGAAAGAAAAAGAAATGGCCAAGAAACAAGAATCGTTGGATAGGTCTATTCAAGATACCCGGAAAGATTTAAAAGTTCATCTTAAATCCGTTGGAGAATTAACTCACTCTCTTACCGAAATGAAAACTAATTCAATCAGAAACCAGTTAGAGCAATCTCAAGTATTAGAAACTATTAGAAATCTTGAAGAGGAATTGATTGAAGTAGAACAAGTAGTTATGCAATCGAAGGAATCTTTAAGGTCACTTAAACCGGTCATTGATGAAGTGAAAAAGGAATTAAATATCTACCAGGAAAAAATTCACAAAGCAAATAAATGTATGGTAGATGCACGGAAGGATCGGGACAATAGGCAACAGTTTATGCAGGATGCTCGTATTGCATTGCTCAACCTTGAGTCCAACCGTGATAAACTGAAATTCAAGATGACTTCTGGAGAAGAGACCAGAAATGAGTTAAAGATGCGACAAACTGTTATTCTTCAAGAAATCAGTGGTCTTCAGGATGAAAAAACTGATTTGGACGAACAAGTAAAAACCGGTGAAAAAGAATTGTCGAAGCTTACCGCGGAGACTCAGAAACAGAAATCAATTATTGATCTTAAACGTTCGGTCTTTAGTGATACATACCAAATGATTGATGAGGTCCAGTCAAAAATCACAGCAGAGCAACAAGATCGAGAACTGTTGTTAGAGAATTTGAAAAATGCTGAGCTATCTGTATCGGAAATAGAACAGAGAATGAAATTAGTTATAGAACGTATTCGAGATCGCTATAATATCGATTTACCTTCAAATCTATTAGTGGATGGATCAGAAAATGATTTGAAGTTCGATATCATTAGAATTCGTAAAAGTTTAGATAATATTGGTCCAGTTAACATGGCCGTTCAGGATGAGTACGATAATGAATCTGAGCGTTTGGAGCATCTTCAAAAACAGAGTAATGATCTAACAACGGCTGAAGAGAACCTACGGGAGACCATTAGAAAGATTGACCGTGTGGCTCGAAAAAGATTTAAGGAAACCTTCGACCTCATACGAGGAAACTTTGAAAAACTTTTCAAACTTTTCTTTGATGGTGGGGTGGCCGATTTGAGACTTATTGGTGACCCGGACCCGCTTGAAGCAGATATTGTTATTCAAGCCCAGCCCCCGGGAAAAAGAAATACATCACTCCGGTTATTATCCAGTGGTGAAAAAGCACTTACTGCTATCTCACTCTTATTCTCTATTTATCAGGTTAAACCCAGTCCATATTGTATTCTGGATGAGGTAGATGCCCCACTTGATGATATCAATATACATAAATTCACAAAAGTTCTGAAAAAGTTTGCCGACGAAACACAATTTATTATAGTAACTCACAACAAATTGACCATGGAAATTGCCAACCAAATGTATGGTGTTACACAACAGAAAAAGGGAATCTCACAATTAGTATCTGTGAAGTTTGATTGATTCTATGTTACAATGGTTCACTGAAATGATGGTTTGGAGCAAGGCTAATATAGAAATGTGGGGTCCATCCACAATTATTATCGTTATCGGCATCCTATTTGGTTTGGGTTTTAAACGTTTTGTTCATACTCGATTGAAAAGAGCTGCACAAAGGTCAAAGTGGAAGGGTGATGATGCTGTTCTGGATGCGATTGAGCCTCACATTGTGATTTGGTTTTTTCTGGGAGCATTATCTCTCACAGTTAATAGTGTAGAGATGGAAGGACCATTCAATACTTACATTTCCAAATTCTTAGTTGTTGTTCTGATTGGCTCCATAACTATGGCCCTTAGCCGTTTGGTTGTTAGTCTTTTTGCTCTTTGGGCTGATGATCAGGATAAGGGTTTTCCATCAACAACCATGTTCACCAACATTGTTCGTATCACTGTTTATCTAATAGGCGTTTTAATCATCTTTGATTCCCTGAATATCTCCATTGCACCTATGCTTACAGCTCTGGGGATAGGTGGTTTAGCAGTCTCTTTAGCATTAAAAGATACTCTTTCTGATGTATTCGCCGGTCTTCATATACTACTAAGTAAAAAGGTACAGCCTGGAGATTTTATTTCGCTGGATTCAGGAGAAATGGGATACATCACAAATATTTCCTGGCGGAATACCATTATGATGGAACGTACCAATAATGTTATCCATATTCCGAATACAAGATTATCATCGGCAATCGTAAAGAATTATGATAGCAGTGACCCCAGCTTTTCTGTTAAGATTCCAATAGGTGTTGGTTATGATTCTGACCTTGATCTGGTAGAAAAAGTTACTATGGAGGTTACCCAGGAAATCCAGGATACAATTGATGAAACCGATAAGAATTTTGAACCTACAATGCGATTTCAAACTTTTGGAGAATCAAGCATAAATCTGATGGTGTATTTTAGAGGAAAACGCTATGGCGATCAACATCCTATTATTCATAATTTTATTAAAAAGCTTCATAAAAGATTTGGTCAAGAGAGAATTGAAATACCATTCCCCATGCGAACTGTAATACACCGGAACCAAATCGAAGAATAAGATTCTGGACCATTGTCAGGGAAATTTTTTCTGCCCTACCGGCGGGATTTGGTACCCACATGGCTTGAGATCACGAGTAGATTCAAGAAGAATTGATCGTATTTGAAAAGGCCACTCGCTATCGTATGATACATTCCTTGGGTCTTCTCTTGATTGGTATCTTAGATTGCATTGTTCGAAAAATATTGTTCAAATGCCAGCTCTACTTATTTTTTTCGGTATTATTATTTTTATAAGCATCCTCTACTTGGTCATTCTAAGCGGACATAAATGGCTTGGAGCTATTATACCAGTCGGCGTTGCTAAATTCATTACGGGCTGGGTAATCTTAGCTGTGCAATTACTTCGATTATCATAAATCAATTTAGATATAGCCGATGAACAGTTCTGGTCGACATATTTCCGTGTGGACCGCATCCGCCTTTGTGGTATCAAGTATGATTGGAACTGGTGTATTCACAAGTCTTGGGTTCCAATTAAAAGATATCCAGTCTGTTTTTCCTCTAATGATGTTATGGATTGTAGGAGGTATCGTAGCATTATTTGGCGCATTAACATATAGTGAGATAGGTAGTGCACTGCCCCGATCGGGTGGTGAGTATCATTTGTTATCAAGAATCATTCATCCATCTATTGGATTTGCTGGAGGTTTAGTATCGGCGACTGTAGGATTCTCAGCCCCAGCAGTATTAGCAGCCATGGCCCTTGGAAGCTACCTGACCGCTCTTTTTCCAGAGCTGAGTCCAACCCTTGTTGGTAGTGTATTCATCATCATGTTTCATATACTACATGGTAAGAAACTATATTGGGGAACAATATTTCAGGATTGGACTACTGCAATAAAAATAGGTCTAATATTACTTTTTATTATCGCCGGTCTCTTGGTATCTGATGTCCAACCAATATCAGTATTGCCAAAACCCGGGGATGGGAATATGATTCTGAGTTCTGGGTTTGCTGTGGGTCTAGTATGGGTTTCATACGCGTATACTGGGTGGAATTCGAGTGTTTATATAGCAGGTGAAATGAAGGAGCCGGAAGTAGATATTCCCCGATCTATCTTATTAAGCACCTCTTTTGTCATGTTGTTATATGTGCTCCTTAACTTTATCTTTTTATATACAACCCCACTGCAAGAACTTATTGGCGAAGTGGAAGTTGGATATATTTCGGGCCAGCATGTGTTTGGATATAAGGGTGCAAAAGTTATTGCATTAGGAATTTCTTTTTTGCTTATCTCCACAGTCAGCAGCTATGTCTATATTGGTCCAAGAATTATGAAGACCATGGGTGAAGATTATAAATATTTACGATTATTATCAAAAACGGATGATCAAGGTATACCTGTGTATGCATTCTGGGTTCAGTTAGTGATTTGCTTACTGTTCATTCTTTCCTCTTCGTTCGAGCAGGTATTGATGTATACAGGTATCTCATTGATCCTTACGACCACGGCCACGGTATTCTCCGTATTTATTCTACGAATAAAAGAACCAGGCCTCCATAGACCATACCGAACCTGGGGCTATCCTTGGACACCGATCTTTTTTATCTTGGTGAATCTCTGGATACTGTATTACACTTTTTTAGAACAGACCTTTGAATCCATCGTAGGAATGGGGATTGTGATCCTAAGCTTTGGATTGTATTATCTGGGAAGGAATTTTAAATGAATTATTATTTATGCTTTTAAAGGTCAAACCATTTACGGATAGAGTAAAAGAGTTTTACAATAATCATGACCATTTTCATGATGGTGATGCCGGACTAGACCTATTTGTGATTCGCGAACAAACAATTTATTCGGGAGAAACATCTTTAATCCATCTTCAAATAGCATGTGAGAGTGAGAAAAATAAACCATATTTTCTGATGGCGAGGTCAAGTATCTCAAAAACACCACTGAGACTATGCAATTCTGTTGGACTGATCGATGGTGGATACCGAGGTGAGATCATTGCAGCTGTGGATAATGTTAAAACAGTTCACTATACGGTTGAGCCAGGACAAAGACTTTTTCAATTAGTAGCGATGAACGGAGATCCTATCCAATTTGAATTAGTTGATGAATTATCTAAAACATCGCGTGGAAGCCATGGTTTTGGCAGTACAGGGACATAATCTCAATATTTTATGTCATAATGGCATTATTTTTTAATTAAGTCTATAATAATGAATTAAAATTATTGATGGAACGATATTTGCTAATTTAACTGAGAATTCAATTCAAGAATGATGATAGAACATATATTGAAAACTAGGTCTGTTAGGTTGTAAATTCGCCGCCGATTTAGAATGATTTTTTCAAATATTATAGTAAATTCATAACGTAAATAGAAATTAAGGAGAACAAACAAATGGGTTTAAATATGAGGCCATTGGCTGACCGTGTTATTGTCGAGCCAGCGCCACCTGAGGATAAAACATCGGGAGGTATAATACTTCCTGATACTGCACAGGAAAAACCGCAACATGGAACTGTTGCTGCAGTAGGGCCGGGAAAAGTAAGTGATTCAGGTACTTTAGTGGAAATGGCTGTAAAAAAAGGTGATAAAATTCTTTACGGTAAATATTCCGGTACTGAAGTAAGTGTTGAAGGAACAGATTATATAATTATGCGCGAGAGTGATATTCTCGCAGTAATGTAAGGAGAAAATACTGATGGCTAAAGAAATCAGATATGACCTAGAAGCACGTAATGCACTCAAAGCTGGTGTGGATAAACTTGCCAATGCGGTAAGAGTTACTCTAGGACCTAAAGGGCGCAATGTTGTTATAGAAAAGAAATTTGGTGCACCAACCGTTACAAAGGATGGTGTCACTGTCGCTAAAGAGATCGAATTGGAAAACAAAATGGAAGATATTGGTGCGCAAATGGTTAAAGAAGTTGCATCAAAAACTTCTGATGTTGCAGGAGATGGTACCACAACAGCGACCGTTCTTGCTCAGGCTTTGGTGGCCGAAGGTTTAAAGAATGTTATCGCTGGATCGAACCCTATGGCTATCAAGCGTGGAATCGATGCGGCTGCAGAATGTGTCATAGAGTCGCTTAAATCCCAGAGCAAGGATCTTCCGGATTCTTCTCAAATTGCTAATGTAGCCACAATTTCTTCTAATGATGACCTTGAGATTGGTGAAAAGATCGCTGAAGCAATGGAAAAAGTAGGGAAAGATGGTGTTATTACTGTTGAAGACAGTAAAACTGCTGAAACCTATTTGGAAACCGTAGAAGGAATGCAATTCGATCGTGGATATCTTTCTCCATATTTTATGACAAACTCGGACAATATGGTATCTGAGATGGAAGATCCATACATTCTGATCCATGATAAAAAGATTAGCAATATGAAGGATCTCCTTCCGTTACTCGAAAAAGTGGTTCAAACTGGAAAATCTGTGATGATACTTGCAGAGGATGTAGAAGGTGAGGCACTCGCTACACTGGTAGTTAACAAACTCCGCGGTACCTTTAAGGTCCTTGCGGTGAAAGCTCCCGGGTTTGGTGACCGTCGGAAAGCAATGTTAGAGGATATTGCAGTTTTGACTGGAGGTACCGTTATCTCAGAGGATGCTGGTTATAAGCTGGAGAATGCTACTATAGAATATCTAGGAACCGCTAAACGGGTTGTTTCCGATAAGGATAATACAACAATTGTTGGCGGTAATGGTGAACCTGATAGTATTAAGGCTCGGATCAATGAGATCAAGGTGCAAATTGAGAAGACAACATCTGACTATGATCGTGAAAAACTTCAGGAGCGTCTTGCAAAGCTCTCAGGTGGTGTTGCCGTAATAAATGTTGGTGCGGCAACAGAAGTGGAGATGAAAGAAAAGAAAGCTCGCGTAGAAGATGCATTACACGCAACTCGTGCTGCTGTTGAAGAAGGGATCATCCCAGGTGGTGGAGTCGCATTGCTACGTGCTGTTGAATCACTTAAAAAGTTGAAGATTGACGCTGAACAAGCAGTAGGTGTTGATATCATGATACGTGCTTTGGAAGCACCAATAAGGCAGATATGTGCGAATGCTGGTATGGAACCAAGTATCGTCGTGCAGAAAATTCGTGAAGGGAAAGGTGACTTTGGGATTGATGCACGAAATGGTGAATACGTTAAGTTGTTTGAAGCTGGGATCATTGATCCGACCAAAGTGGCTCGTGTAGCTGTTCAGAATGCGGCATCGATTGCCGGTATGATTCTCACGACCGAAGCAGCAGTAACTGAAATACCTGAAGATGACAAAATGCCTCCAATGCCCCCTGGTGGTGGAGATATGGGTGGAATGGGTGGAATGGGTGG